>NZ_JADCBK010000099.1 GCF_020253525.1 Aquidulcibacter sp. | reverse complement strand
GGGGCAGAAGGTGTGGCAGAGCTTGGGGCGATTGATGCCACCTTGCGCGCGCTCGATATTCTCGAAGACCGCGCTTTCTTTGATCCGGCGATTGTGCGTGGCCTTGAATATTATACCGGCCCTGTGTTTGAAGCCGAACTTCTGACCGAGACCTTGGATGAGAAGGGCAATAAGGTTCGCTTTGGCTCGATCGGGTCTGGCGGGCGCTATGATGATTTGGTGATGCGTTTCCGGGGTGAACGGGCGCCTGCAACCGGCTTTTCACTCGGCGTGTCGCGCTTGGTTGCGGCCTTGTCGGCCTCGGGTCGTCCACCAGAAGCGGCCCAAGGCCCGGTTGTCATCCTCGCCCTCGATAGCGACGCGATGGCGGGCTATATGCAAATGGCGGGCGAGCTACGCGCGGCAGGCATTGCGGCCGAAGTCTATCTCGGCAGTTCTGGCATGAAGGCGCAGATGAAATATGCCGACCGCCGCAAAGCCCCTGTCGTGGTGATGGAAGGCAGCCAAGAGCGTGAAGCCGGCAAAGTGACCTTAAAGGACCTCAATCTGGGTGCGCAATTGGCCCAATCGATTGAGTCAAACGAGGCCTGGCGGCGCGAGCGTCCCGCCCAAGTCGAAGTCCCCCGCGCCCAATTGGTCCAAGCTGTGCAGGACATGCTGAAGCCATGAACCAAGAGACGGGTCCTAAAATGCAGGCCGCTTGGGCTGCCTTAAAGGCCCGGGGCGGGCAAGAAGTGGCGTTGCCAACCCTGTTGCCTGCGGCTTTGGTGCTGGAATTGGCTGGCGAAGACGTGCGCCCGCGCCTTTATTTTGCGTCCGGACCAGACGGGGCGGAATTATGCTTGCGCGCCGATTTGACCATTCCTGCGGCGCTGAACTATGTCCAAAATGCCACCGTCGATGACGAACCTGTGGCGTGGGTGTGTGAGGGCAAAGTGTTTCGTGCCCCCAAGGCAGGCGAAGACCGCGCCCCTGAATTCGTGCAAATCGGCCTCGAACGCTTTGGGGATGCAGACCGGATTGAAGCCGATGTGACCGTCTTCCTCGCGGCCTGGGAGGCCTGCCAAGCGGCTGACGAGCACAATCTTTTTGTCCGTCTGTGTGACGGGGGCCTCTTGCCCACGATCATTGCGAAAGCTGATCTCCCCGATCCTTGGGGCAGTGCTTTAGGGGAAGTGGCCAGCCATAAAAGTGCGCTGAAGCGCGTGCTGGCCCAAGCCAGCGGCACCGCACCAAGCCGTCAGATTAGTGCGCTTGAACGCACGATTGCCGAACTCGACCCCGAACGCGCCCGCAGCACGGTCGCCGAAGTTCTAACACTCGCCAATCTGTCGCTGCCCGGCAATCGGCAATTAAGCCATGTCGCAGACCGCTTAGCCGCTCGGGCCAAGCGCGCCATCGCCAAACCGCTTGCGCCAGACTTGGCTGAGACCCTAACCAAGCTCATTCAGCTCAATAGCCAAGGCTCGCTTGCTGCCAGTTTGGATGAATGTGTCACGCTGGCGGGCAAGCTCGGCGTCGATCTCATGGACTGGCGCCAAGCCTGGACCTTGCGGCTAGACCGGATTCAACAAGAAGCACCTGGGGCCTTGGCCCATGCCCATTTTGAGGCCTTAAGCCCGGAAGCCTTTGATTATTATGATGGCATGGCCTTTGACTTTGCCGCAGACCCCAGCTTTGCACGGCCTGTGGCAACGGGTGGGCGCTATGACACCTTGGTGGGCGAGATTTCCTCTGGCACACGTCAGGCACGGGCCGTTGGCTGCGTGATCCGCCCCGCACGCTTTGGAGGGCGATAAGATGGCAAGCCTCATCCTAGCCCTTCCCTCCAAAGGCCGCTTGAAAGAACAATGCGAAGCTTGGCTTGCCAAAAAGGGCCTCGTCCTGCGCCAAACGGGCGGCGAACGCGGCTATAGTGCGACGCTGGACGGGTTTGACGATATCCAAATCCGCTTGGCTTCGGCCAGCGAGATCGGCAAAGCCTTGCTCGCCGGGGATATTCACCTCGGCATCACCGGGGAGGACATTGTGCGCGAGGCCGCAAGTGATGTCGATGCGCGCCTCAGCATCGAAGCCCGTCTTGGCTTTGGCCGCGCCGATGTGGTGGTTGCCGTGCCTAATGGCTGGATCGATGTTGAGACCATGGCAGACCTCGCCGAAGTGGCCACCGATATGCGTCGCCAAACTGGGCGGCGGTTCCGCATCGCCACGAAATTCACCCGCCTGACCGCACAATTCATGCGCGACCATCATGTCGCCGATCACCGCATCGTCGACAGCGCCGGCGCAACAGAAGGTGCCCCCGCAGCAGGCATTGCCGAAGCCATTGTCGACATCACAACATCAGGGGCGACATTGACCGCCAATGCCCTGAAAATCCTAGATGACGGCGTGATTTTGAAAAGCGAATCCTGCCTGATGCGGTCCAAGCTTGCCGATTGGACCGAGGCAACCAACACCACCGCCGCACAGCTGTTCAAGCGGTTGGGCTTGGATCGGTTGTAAGCAGCCTTTGCCTTGACCATGGTGCATTCCTGTCGGAATGCACCGCAGATACATATCTGTTTTTACATTATTTTTTACCTAGACAGCCTTTGCCGCAGGCTCTGCCTTGGCAAAGGCCGTGTTCGAGTTTGAGCGCGCAAGATGGGGCGTCAAGGGGCGCGCTTCGCGCGTCGACGAAGTCGATTTCACCCCTTGACCCCCCAGCTTGCGCAAGAAGAATTGTCGGGCGGCTTCAAGGCAAGCGGAGTGCGGCCTTGAACCGTTCCAAGTAAAAAGAACTTTTAAGTTTGGCTTGACTATGGTGCTACGGTGCTAAGTGCATTGCATTGTAACGCATGCATCGCGCTACTGCGCTCGCGCTCCCCTCGCTCCCTGAGGGGGAGAGGGGCGGGGGTGAGGGGGCGGCTGCGCAAGAGCGCTGCAATCCTTACAATCGAGGCGTCCGAAATCCAGATGCAAACTATGTGTTCTCTAGGCCCTCACCCCCGACCCGTCGACCTTTAGGTCGACCCCAAAGGGAGAGGGGAGCTGCGCCCCTTGACCCCCCAGCTTGCGCAAAGACAATTGTCGGGCGGCTCTAATGCGAGCGAAGCGAGGCTTAGAGCCGTTCTAAGTGAAAAAAGCCTTCATGTTTGGCTTGACCATGGTGCATTCCAAAGGAATGCACCCTACGCGTCCGCTTAACCGTCCGCCCTCGGATGTCTTGCGGGCAAGGGTGTGGGCAGGACGGTGGATGTGGCGCGCGCGACGAGTTTGCCGTCGGCGTCAAACAAGTCGGCCTCTAAAAAGGCGGCCTTATTGCCCCATTTAACCACGCGGCCTTCGGCTTCCACAGGGCCAGCCGGGCAGGGGCGCAGGAAGGTGGTTTTAAGTTCTAAGGTCGGGACGGCAAAGGCCATTTGCCCCGCAACAATGCCCGCAATCGCCATGGCTTCATCCAGCATGGCCGTGACAAAGCCACCTTGCAGCGCGCCGCGTGGATTGCACCATGCCGCCTGGCCGACCATCTTGATCCGCACGCGGCCTAAAGCCTGATCAATCGACAGGACTTCTAAGCCCAATGTGTCAGAGCAGGCGGGACGGGATTTGGCTTGGGTAAATTTTGCCAGAACTTCCGCATCGCTGCGGGCTGGGCGGGCCTCTTCGCTCACTTCTTACGCCGGAATGCATCGAGGCTGACAACAGCGCCCGTGCTGGGCGCTTTGACGACGGTATCTTCGACTTCGGTTTCTAATACGTCGTCGTCCATATCCGCGTCGGGCGAGAGATCGTCGACCACGTCAAACGGCAAGGCAAAGCGCACCGATGGGTCATAGAAGCGGGTGATGGCTGCAAACGGAATCACAATGCGTTGCGGCACGCCACCAAAGTGCAAGGTGATGGCGAAGAAATCGTCGCGCACTTCCAGACCTTCATATTGGTGCTGGATCACAATGGTCATTTCGTCGGGATATTTCGCCGCCAAATATTGGGCAACTTGCACACCGCGCGCCCGGGTGCGGAAGCTGATGTAGAAATGGTGGTCCGCAGGCAGGCCTGTCAGCGCGACTTTGATCGCGTCGCGCACGACGCCGCGAAGGGCGTCTTGAGTTAGTTTCGCATAGCCGATGAGGTCTTCCGACATCTGGCCCGTCTCCTGCAGTTTGCCACTTTTGGCGTTATGATTATGCGAGTCTTCTTAATCCCGCTTTCGCCCGCGCGCAATCGACTTCGGTGTCCAAGCGAACCCTAGCACCCATGGGGCGAGTGCTCGGCCGCCCGTGTCCGATGCGGTGGATTTTGGTGGCCCAAAAGATCTTTTGACATGTGAGTGGGCCGGTTTAAAAAATCTTTGAAATTATCGATGAAATTCAATGGCCTATAATATTTGAAAAGGAGAGCTTTTTGGTCACCATGGGTAATATTATATTAAATTTACCCTTTGGTTACTGTTTCGGGTAAGTCTGCTTCATTGAGCGTGCGTAATTTTCATGAGCAGAGCGGATTTGGAGATTGCGGGCTCTATGTTGATCCAAGGTGATGCCGGTCCCAATTCGGCTGGACTGACGGCACTCAAAAGAAGGCTTTCGGCGGTCAAATTGCATATGGTGCCCCGACAGCCCCTTGTGTGGGCGCGGCCTGGCCGCTGCTATTGGAATGTGCGCGATTGTCTCGCCCAATCTGGCGGGCGGATTCGATTCGGCTGGTTGGTTATCGAGATCAAGGCCCTGACCTTGCTGGCCTGGCACCATGCCGTCTGGGAACAGGCTGACGGCCAATGGCTAGACATCACCCCCCATAGCTTAACAGGGTGGGAAGCGGGAAAAACGGCCTTCTTAGAGGACCCAAAACAGACCTATGATCTGTCCTGGCCGCCTGCGCAGATTCAACATTTTGAGCCCTTGGTGGCAGACCCGCGCTTGGATGCCTTCATCAAGGCCTATCAAACCCAATTTGGGTTGCAACGCGCCTATCTTGAGAAACAGCGCGAAATCGCGGGGCTCACGTTTGACGTGGTGCACATGCGTTTACATGCCCTAGACCCCGTAAGTGGGGCGATGCTGCAAGAGCTTGAAGGGATTTGGAAGCCAAGGATCCGGGCCGCCGATCAGCGCCGCACGGATTTGCTAGAAGCCCTACAGGCCTGCCAGAGCGAGCTGACACGCCAAGCGGCCTGACGCGAAACTTAGCTTATCCTCGTGTCCTGTTTGAAAGTGGAGGGGGTTGCTGTTGCCGGGCCCCCCTCCGTGCCCCGCCTTCGGCCGAAGCCTTAGGACTTAGTCGGATGTCAATCAGACCGCATTACGCAGCCAAACGGACTTCCTGTGCAAAGTTATCGTTTGCATTTGTGAAAATGGGCGGTTGACGAAGCCCACGCGGGTAAAAGTAACGTCTTTACACATCCGTCGATCCTGATCGGCCCCACACTCGCGTCGATACACGCTGAGAGTTTGGTGGAGCCGCGGGGAATCGCACCCCGGTCCGGCCTGCTTATTTCACGCACGTTTATCACCATAGTCCGGCGAACCGGACCCCACTACTATAGGCCCTCTTTCTGGCAATGGGAAGGGTGAGGTTCAATCCACCTTCTCGCCGCGTTTAAGCCAAGCCAGAAGGTCCCGACACACGCGCTCTGGATCTTCCAATTCTGGCGTATGGCCAAGGTCTGGATAGAGGATGTAATCAACGCGGTCGGCCAAGCGGCGCGGTCCTTCGGCATTTTCTTTGGGATGGCTGCGATCAGCCCCGCCCCAAAAGGCCAAGAGGGGCTGCTTTGGTTGATCCAGCCGAATGCTTGGGTCCATATAGAGCTGATAGGCGCTGGCCAGCGACCACATGGCCCCATGATCAAACGAGCGACACGCGCAGGCGACAAGCTGGTCCAACATCTCCTTGCGGCCGACCGACAGGCGATACCACTCGGGCATGCGCTTGGGGGCCAGTTGTTTCATCACCATTTGGCCGAGGAAAGGGCGGGCCAAGATACCTTTCGGGTCACGCCCGGCTTTCCATACCGCAAACGCGGCCACATCACCCGCTTGTAACAAGGCGAGGCGGGAGACCAGTTCCGGTCGTCGGCACGCCAAATCAATCGCGCACAGGCTGGCCACGCAGGAAAAGGCCAGGATAGCGCCTTCACCGGCCACATCCTTCAAAAAGCGGGCGACATCGTCATTGGTCTGATAAAAATCAAACCGATAGGATGGATCAACCGCGCTGAACCCCATGGCCGGTAGTTCGAAAATCACGACGCGAAAATGCGGGCTGAACGCGTCTAGCAGCGCGTCGTAATTCTCCAATGTCATCGGCGGGTCGGCTGAGAAGACGAGCGTCGGCCCACTCCCCCGGACCCGATAGCGATATTGGGTGAGCGGGGTTCTATAAAAGCCGATCTCAGGCGAGGTGTGGGCCGCCCAACCAGAGCGAAAAGTGGCCATCTTGCGACGGCCACCCCAGGTATCGAGCTTGGTTCCAAGTTCGCGCAACACCTTCATGCTAGTGCTTCTTTGCTTTGGCAGGTTGGATCAGGGTGACGGGGGCCTTCAAAAAGGTAACAACCCCGTCATGGCCATATTTTTTGGTCACGCGGGCGTGCCAAGCCGGGCCGAAATGGGCCTCTGCACTGGCCTGATTTTCCCACAAATAAATGCCGCCAAAACTACGCTCAGCCCCTTGGGTGAAGTATTTGTAGATCAGATGCGGTGTTGCGGCATAGGTTGGGACCGCGTCCTTCAAGCCCTTTTTGATCCGCGCATCGCTGGCATACCAAGGCGCTTTGACTTCCACGATGGTCGCGACATTGGCTTCAGATGGGGCTGCTTGAGACGCCCCAGCGGTGACGGCGGGGACGGAGAAATAGACGGGGCTTGCTTTCACGCCATAGGTCTTTTGGACCCGTTCCAACCAAGCCGCGTTGAAATGGGCCTTTGCGGCAGCTTCCGTCTCAAACAGATAAAGGCCGCCAAAGCCTGTTTGCGTATAGGTGAAATATTTGCGCTCAAGGCCCGGCACTTGGGCATAAATTGGAATCGCGCGGGTGAATTCGGCGTTTAGTCGCGCATCGGTGACCCCTGCGGGGCGGGGAATGGAGACATAGACAGCGACCTTGCCTTTGGCTTCTTCTGCAAGCGCCTTTTGGGGGGCCATGCCAAATAAGCTGCCGAGGGCCAATAAAGAGACGATCAGTTTCATCTTGAGCTTCCTTTCAACGCGGCGGCTAGCGCCCGTTGGCCTCAGATAGACCTTGACCGATCGGTCTAGCTAGGCCTAAACTTGAAAAATGGATTTTCAAAAATGATAAGTGAGCAGGCGATAGACTGGGAGGCGATCCGGTGTTTTGTGGCCGTTGCGCGCCGTGGTTCGCTGTCGGAGGCCGCCGAAGACTTGGCACTATCGATCCCGACGCTTAGTCGGCGTATCGATCAGTTGGAGGTGCAGCTTGGCCTACGTCTCATGCACCGTGGACCACGCGGCGCGCGCCTCACAGAGGCGGGGCAGGCGATTTTGCAGGTGGCAGAGCCCGGTGCCCGCCAATTGAGCCAGATTGCGCGGCGTGCCCGCGCGCTGCAGGAAGGGCCCAATCTGCCCGCCGTGCGTATTTCGGCGACCGAGTCTGTTATTGCCGATGTTCTGGCCCCGCGCTTGGCAGGGTTGCGGGCGTTGGACCCCTCCATCTCGATTGACCTCGAAGTCTCAAACGACATCGCTAATCTGAATGCAGGGCGCACGGATATGGCGATCCGCATGGTGCGCCCGGTGGCAGAGACGCTGATGGCGCGCCGCTTACCCATGATCCGGCTGGGCCTGTTTGCCTCGCAAAGCTATCTTCAGGGCCGCGACCCAGACCGCTTGGTCTTGTCTGATGAGCATCTGATCTGGTTGGACCGCCACTATGGCGAGATTGCGGAAAATGTCTGGCTGAAGGGGCAGGGCTTGGAGGCAAGCATTCGCTTTTCCTCCTCCAGTGTGCGCGCCCTCCTCAATGCGGCAGTCGAGAGTGTGGGCATTGCGCCCTTGCCCGTCCATGCCGCGCGCAAGGCGGGGCTGATTGAAGTGGCCCACCGCCCGATGCCAGAGCGGCAACCCTGGCTGGTCTTCCACCGCGACACCAAGGCCAATGCCCGCTTGCAATTGGTCCGCGACTGGATTGTCGCCTGCTTCAAGCACGAGATTGCAGCGTCTTAGGCCTCAAAGCGGATGACAGGGGGTGGCTTGATCTCTTGGTGCAGCAAGCCGTCATAAATGTGGGCGGCCATAGACAAAAAGGCATTGGCCGTTTCACTGCCGGGGGCCGCTACGACATAAGGCACACCGCCGTCGCCACTTTGGCGGATACCTACTTCTAAGGGGATTTCGCCTAGGAACGGTAGGCTTAGGGTTTCTGCCGTCCGCTTGGCACCGCCTTCGCCAAAGACATAAAGGCGGCTGCCATCTTGCTGGGTCAGCCACGCCATATTCTCAATCACGCCCAAAACAGGCACATGGGTTTTGGCAAACATGCCGGCACCGCGCCGCACATCGGCTAAAGCCACTTCTTGTGGCGTGGAAACGATGACAGCCCCATTCAAGGGCACGCGTTGGGCCAGCGCCAATTGCGCATCGCCCGTGCCCGGCGGGGTATCCATCACCAAAACGTCTAACGGCTCATCGGCTGTGCCCCAGGTCACATCTTCCAGCAATTGCCGGATCGCACTGGTAACGATGGGGCCACGCCAGATCATGGGCGAATCCCCATCTACCAAATAGCCAATCGACATGGTTTTGAGGCCATAGGCCAAGACGGGCAACAGCCTCTTGTCCTCCCCCACCTCGGGTTCGGCGTCGACTGTTCCCAACATGGTTGGAATGGAGGGGCCGTAAATATCGACATCGAGGAGGCCGACCCGCAAGCCAAGCGCTGACAGGGCTGCGGCCAAATTAACCGCCACGGTAGACTTTCCGACCCCGCCTTTTGCGGATGCGACAGCCAGAATGGAGGTGATGCCCACAATGCCCGCTTTGACCGGTGGGGCTTGCGCACTGCCTTGGGCAAGCGCCGCGTCGGTTAGGCGTGCGCCCTTGCGAACGCGTTGTTGGCCTGCAGCTGGGGCCTCTGTTTCGGGTGGGTTTTGCGCAGGCCCGACATGGGCGGTTAACACCACAGTGACCTTTCCAGCGCCGGGCAGACCCTGGATGGCCGCACTTGCAGCCTGTTGCCACTGACTAGCTGCACTTTCTTCACCTTTTGGCACTGAAATTGTTGCGAGCACGTCCCCCCCATCCGAGACGCGGACATCCTCAATAAGCCCTTTATAAACAATGCTTAAGCCGTCTGAAGCGCGGATGGTGTCGAGAATTTTTAACACATCCTCGCGTTTGAGTGATCGTTTGATTCCAAACACCTTCTTGATCCCTTTAGCTGAGCACGCACATAAGGGACTGTAACGCCCGCTTGCAAGTCTTTGGCATGTGCCTTTGCCTAGGTTTAGCGGCTTTGGAATGGAAACACGTCTATATGCCTTGGAATGATAACTCGTCTGGCGGCGGTGGTGGCCCGTGGGGTCCCAGTGGTGGATCGAATGGTAATCAGCAGGGCGGTGGCTCTGGCCCAAAAAATCCTTGGGGCAGCGGTCCTAACCAGCCCCCACGTCGTCCGGGCTCATCCGGCGAAAGTGGCAATCTGGATGAATTGGCCAAGCGCGTCGAAGATCGCTTGAAAAGCGTTCTGGGCGGCGGCGGTGGCGGCGGCGGCCTAAAAGGCGGCGGCGGTGGCGGCGGTGAGCCCATCCAGTTTGATAAGCGCACCATTGGTGCCATTGCCCTTGTTGCCGTATTGGGCTGGGCTGCAACCGGCGTCTATGTGGTGGATGCGGGTGAAGAGGCCGTGATCCAGCGCTTTGGCAAATATGTTTACACCGTCGAGCAGGGCCTGCAGTTCCATTTGCCAGCACCGATTGAGACGCGTCAGATCGTCGATGTACAAAATGCGCGCTCTTTGACCGTTGGCGGTGGCTCAGAAGCCGGGGCCAATGACGGCTTGATGCTGACGGCGGACGAAAACATCGTCGATGTTGGCTTCCAAGTTTGGTGGCGCGTTGAAAACTCGCGCGATTATTTGTTCCAAGTCGCCCATGGGCCTGAAGGCCGGGGCAGTGCGGAGGAGACCGTCCGCGCAGTTGCCGAATCTGCCATGCGCGAAGTTGCTGGTAAGTCGCAGCGCGAGCAAGTGCTCTCAACCGGCCGTGCGCAAGTGGAAGCCCAGACGCGCGACCTGATTCAGCGTACCTTGAACGAATATAAGGCGGGCATCCGCATCACGCAGGTCAATTTGACCAAGGCTGAACCCCCGGCGGCCGTGAATGACGCGTTCCGGGAAGTGGCTGCAGCCAGCCAAGAAGCGGAAACCAAGATCAACCAAGCCCGCGCCTACCGAAATGCGGTGGTTCCCCAAGCGCAAGGTGAGGCGGCACGCTTCAACCAATTGTATCAGGAATATAAGCTCGCCCCAGATGTGACGCGTCAGCGGCTCTATCTTGAAACCATGGAGCGGGTTTATGAGCGGGCCAACAAAGTCTTGCTCGACTCCGGCCGCGCCGGGGCCAGCCCCATGGTGGTCCTGCCACCTGAACTCTTGCGGGGTGCGGCCGGCACGGCTGCTGCTCCTGCTGCGCCAGCTGCGCAAAATGCAAATCCACAGGGAGTTGTCCGATGAACGCGCGTACCCTTCCAATTCTGGGTGGTTTAGCCTTTGGCGCCTTTGTCTTGGCCAATGCGTCCTTGTTCACCGTTAGCGAGACGCAACAAGCCATTACCTTGCAATTTGGTCAGCCCAAGAATTTCTTCAATGTCGATGGAACAAGCCCAGGCTTGAAGGTCATGATCCCCTTTGTTCAACAGCGGGAGATTTATGATCGTCGTATCCTCGATCTGGCACCCTCGGGCAAAAGCGAAGTTGTGACTGCCGACCAAGAGCGTCTGGAAGTGGATAGTTTTGCGCGCTGGCGCATCGTTGATCCGCTGCGCTTCTATCAGGCTGTGCGCACCGAAGGCCGTGCCCGGGATCGCTTGACCAGCTTGCTGGAAGCGTCTCTGCGGCGCGTTTTGGGTTCGGCCCAATCGACCGACATTATTTCGGGCCGCCGTTCGGCCTTGATGAACTCCATTCGGGCTGAGATGAACCGGGAAGCCGCTGCTTTGGGTATTCAGGTCGTGGACGTGAAGATTCGCGCAGCAGACTTGCCGCCCGCGAACCAAGAGCGTGTGTTTGAACGCATGCGGTCAGAACGTCAGCAGGCCGCCGCCAGTGTGCGGGCTGCCGGTGATCGTCAAGCTCAAGAGATTCGCGGTGGTGCAGACCGGGAACGGGCAAAGATTATTGCCGACAGCTATAATCAAGACCCAGGCTTTGCGGCCTTCTATCGCTCCATGCAGGCTTATGAGAAGGCTTTGCCAGCTGGCACCACAATTGTGACCACGCCAGACAGCGACTTCTTCCGCTTCTTCAAGAGCCGCGGTGGCGAAGGCGGCCAGTAATAGCTAGGTAGGGTGCATTCCAGCAATGGAATGCACCATCTTACCGCGACCGCAAACGGTGCATTCCTGTCGGAATGCACCATCTTACCGCCAACGCAAACGGTGCATTCCTTGCGGAATGCACCCTACGGCTTAAAGCGCATTGCTCAAGCATCTTGCGAAAATAGGTAAAGCAAAAGCTGGCCGTCGGGATCCTCTAATTCAACGTCAAGTTTGCCGCCCGCCGAAGCATAAAGTGCTCTAGCTGGGGCATTTCCGGCCTCTGTGACAACCCACGCGGTTCGACAGCCAATCGATACGCCATGCTCAAGAAGACAGGCAATTATCCGCTTGCCAATTCCACGCCCTAGGTGGGTTGGCGCAACCCCGACCTCATTGATCCAAAGCTCTGCGGGCTTATCGGGATGAATATAGTCGACGCCCGATGCAAAGCCGACCACAACTCCGTCGTCGATCGCCACGGCAATATGATGCCGCGGATCGGCTAAGAATGCCGAGGCAAGTTCTGGGTTGATAGGGTTGTCGAATACCTCGTCTGCGACCTTATCGAAGAGCGCAATATCTCGGGACGTCAAAATTCGAACTTCAACCATTTCTTGGCCACTTCGCACCCGCTTTTCGTAAAATGTAGAATGCGCTTTGCCCTGTAGGGTGCATTCCATCTATGGAATGCACCATCTTACCGCGAACGCAAACGGTGCATTCCTTGTGGAATGCCGCCGACGATCTACTTAAGCCGCGGCGCGGATGGCTTCGAGGCGGGCGAGCTTACGCTCTGCTGCTGCCTTTACGTCGGCATCCTTGGCGTCGCGCACGTCTTCGCGCGCATTCTGCAGGTCCTTTTCAAGGCCAGCTGCATCCAATTGCGCCAAGTCCACGGCATCTTCTGCCAAAATGGTCAGGCCTTGCGGCGTGACGTCGGCAAAGCCACCGCCGACGAAAATCTTACGCTCACTCGCCCCATCAAGAATGCGAATGGCACCTTGCTGGATCACCGTCATGAACGGGGCATGCTGGCTCAACACGCCAAACTGTCCATCCACGCCGGGCACCACAACTTGATCGACTTCACCCGAATACAGGGCGCGCTCAGGGGAGACCAAAGAGAAGTGAAGTTTGCCGGTGGTGGCCATGGATATGCTCGCTGATTGCGGGAAGGAATTTGTTGCGCAGCGTTTAGCATTTGAGCGCCCAGCATGCAAAGCACTGCAACAGTCGGTGTATCACCTCCGCGTGATCAAAAATGTTCCGTGCAGTCGATCACATTTTTCTGTTACCCAAGCGTTATTGGGGCGCGTCGCACGCATGGTCGACACCGAGCGCACCTGATGCAGGAGAGGGAACAAGAGATGCTCAAAGAAATCATGATTGGACTGGGTGCGTTAGCGGCTTCAGGTGCCGCTATGGCGCAAACCGCGCCGACAGCAGATGCCTTATGCGCAAAGGGCCAGGTTGTTACGGTGCGCTTTAATGAGATCAAGCCGACTGGCACCATTGAAGGCTTCAATGCGGCAGCCGTGGCGAACCAGAAATTCTATCGCGACAAGGGAATCAAGGGGAATGTGCAATTGGTTGGTCGCGCCATGGTGCGCGATGCCGCGACAGGCACGTGGTCCTTCTCGGATAAGCGGGCTTCCACCGCCCATGTGAATCCCCCCGGTGGTGGACGCGGCGACCCGAATGACCCCGCTTGGAAAGCGTTTGTCGCCCAATATGACGCCAATTCCACGGTCACAGCCCAGCAGACGTTCTGCTACATGCCCGCAATTGATGAAACTGCAACCATCACCGCAGAAATCAAAAAGTTTGAGCAAGTGTGGGCCGATAAAGCCGCCGCAGGCGATGCCGCTGGCTTGGGGGCGCTCCTGGATGACAGCTATATGAGCTATGGCAAAGCCAAGCCGGAGACGAAGGCCGATATCTTGGCCAATACGGCTGACCCGAAAAAGCGCCCAGCCTCTGTCAAAATCAGCGATGTCACCGTGAAGGTTGATGGCGGCTATGCCTTCGCACAGGGCGTTTGGACCGAGACTGCCAAGGACGGCAAGGTGACGTCTCTGTCCTTCCAGGACATCTGGAAGCAAGACCGCGAAGGCAATTGGAAAGCCATGATGAGCCAAGTTGGGCCCGTCGGCTCCTGATTTAGGACAACCTCCAAAGTCCTAAAACTAAAAGGCCCCGTAGCAGCGCTACGGGGCCTTATTTTGTTTGACGTCAGAAGCGCTTAGGCGGCTTCAGCGGCCATCTTTTGGGCCTTGGCAATCGCTTCATCGATATTGCCGACCATGTAGAAGGCTTGCTCTGGCAGGTGGTCATAGTCACCGTTCACGAGGCCTTTGAAGCCACGGATGGTGTCTTCCAACGACACGAGCTTACCGGGCGAACCGGTGAACACTTCTGCCACGTGGAAGGGCTGCGACAAGAAGCGCTCGACCTTACGGGCGCGCGACACGACCAATTTGTCGTCTTCGGACAATTCGTCCATGCCCAAGATCGCGATGATGTCTTGCAGGGCTTTGTATTGCTGCAGGATTTCTTGAACCTTACGAGCGGTTTGATAGTGGTCTTCACCCACGATGCGTGGTTCCAAGATCCGCGAGGTGGAGTCCAGTGGGTCCACAGCAGGATAGATACCTTTTTCAGCGATCGAGCGGTTCAACACCGTCGTTGCGTCCAAGTGGGCGAACGAGGCGGCTGGCGCAGGGTCGGTCAAGTCGTCGGCAGGAACGTAGATGGCCTGAACCGAGGTGATGGAGCCCTTAACCGTCGAGGTGATGCGCTCTTGCAAGCCACCCATGTCGGTTGCCAAGGTTGGCTGATAGCCCACGGCCGAAGGAATACGGCCCAGAAGTGCCGACACTTCCGAACCAGCTTGGGTGAAGCGGAAGATGTTGTCCACGAAGAACAACACGTCTTTGCCTTCTTCGTCGCGGAAATATTCGCACTGGGCGAGGCCGGTCAAAGCCACACGGGCACGGGCACCTGGGGGCTCGTTCATCTGACCATAAACCAGCGTACAACGCGAACCTTCGGACGAACCATTGTTCTCCTTTGGATCGACGTTCACTTTGGATTCGATCATTTCGTAATAAAGGTCGTTGCCTTCGCGGGTACGCTCACCCACACCGGCCAACACCGAATAACCGCCATAGGCCTTTGCGATATTGTTGATCAGCTCTTGGATCAAAACGGTTTTGCCCACGCCGGCACCGCCGAACAGACCAATCTTACCACCCTTGGCGTAAGGGCAGAGCAAGTCCACAACCTTGATGCCGGTGGCCAGAACTTCTGGTGCAGGCTTTTGGTCGACGAAAGCGGGCGCTGCTTGGTGGATCGAGCGCTTGCCTTGAGCCGACACGATTGGGCCAGCTTCGTCGATGGGCTCACCAATCACGTTGATGATGCGGCCGAGGGTTGCAGGACCAACGGGCACCATGATGGGGTTGCCGGTGTCGGTGACTTCTTGGCCACGAACCAAGCCTTCGGTTGCGTCCATCGCGATGGTGCGGACGGTCTTTTCACCCAAATGCTGGGCGACTTCCAACACAAGGCGCTTGCCATTGTTGTCGGTTTCCAAGGCGTTGAGGATGCTTGGCAATTCGCCATCAAACTCAACGTCGACAACGGCGCCAATTACTTGGGCGATCTTGCCTTTAACATGGATGCTCATCTGATTTGCCCTTCGTAGTCTCTTGCTGCGCGATCTGTGCGTGGCTTAAACCGCCTGCGCACCCGCGATAATTTCTGTCAATTCGGTGGTAATCATGGCCTGACGCTTACGGTTCATTTGCAAGGTCAGTTTCTTGATCAGGTCGCCTGCGTTGCGGGTTGCGTTATCCATGGCACCCATTTGGGCCCCATAGAAACCAGCCGCATTTTCCAGCAAAGCGCCCAAAATCTGGCTGTCGAGATAGCGTGGCAGCAAAGCTTCCAAAATCGCTTCTTCGCCCGGTTCATAGCTATAGACGCCACCGCCCGTGTCCGAGGTGGCAACCCCTTCGGGCGCCACAACTGGGATCAATTGCTGGACAGTCGCCACTTGGCTGATGACCGATTTAAAGCGCGAAAACACCAAATGCGCGACGTCAAACTCACCCGCGTCGAACATTTCAACCAGTTTATGGCTGACTTGTGCGCTCTGGGCCGAACCCAGGGTGCGAACGCCGGCAAATTCAATATGGCCAACTGACAAAGACGCATAAATGCGCTTTAATTGGTCGCGACCCTTCTTGCCCACGGTCAAGATTTTGACGGTCTTGCCTTGTGCTTGCAGGCCGACGATCAGGTCACGTGCCTTTTTGACGATATTGGTGTTGAACCCGCCGCACAGGCCGCGCTCTGAGGTAGCAACCACCACCAGATGGACCTGATCATTGCCAGAACCCCGCAACAGCTTCGGCGCTGCGTCAGAGCCCTGCACCGAACTTGCCAGATTGGCCACGGTCCCGGCGACTTTTTCACTATAGGGGCGCGCTGCTTCGGCGGCCTCTTGCGCACGCTTCAGCTTTGCCGCCGCCACCATCTGCATGGCTTTGGTGATCTTCTGCGTCGACTTCACCGAAGCGATGCGCGTGCGAAAGTCCTTTAAGCTGGCCATGGATTGCTTCCTTCAGCCCCGCTCTTAAGCAAACGTCTTGGCGAAATCATCAAGCGCTTCTTTGATGCGCGCTTCGATGTTGTCGGCCTTGATGTCCAGCTTGGTTTTGATCGCGTCAGACAGGTCCTTATACTTGCCGCGCAACGCTGCCTTCAATTCGGCTTCATAGCGCTTGATGTCGCTGACGGCGACATTGTCCAAATAGCCTTTGGTACCTGCATAGATCAGAACAACCTGATCTTCGACGGCCACGGGCGAGAACTGGTCTTGCTTCAGCATTTCGGTCAAGCGGGCACCGCGGGCCAGCAAGCGCTGGGTCGAGGCATCCAAGTCCGAACCGAACTTCGCAAAGGCGGCCATTTCGCGGTACTGGGCCAATTCACCCTTAATCGGACCGGCCACTTGCTTCATCGCCTTGACTTGAGCCGACGAGCCCACGCGCGACACCGACAGACCGACGTTCACCGCTGGACGCACGCCTTGATAGAACAAGTCGGTTTCCAAGAAGATCTGACCGTCGGTGATCGAGATCACGTTGGTTGGAATATAGGCCGACACGTCGTTAGCTTGGGTTTCGATGATGGGCAGTGCCGTCAAGGAACCCGAACCATTGTCTTCGTTCAGCTTTGCAGCGCGCTCCAGCAAGCGCGAGTGCAGATAGAATACGTCCCCTGGATAGGCTTCGCGACCTGGTGGACGACGCAGCAACAAAGACATTTGGCGATAAGCCACAGCTTGCTTGGACAAATCGTCATAGATCATCAAAGCATGCATGCCGTTGTCGCGGAAATATTCGCCCATGGCGCAAGCCGAAAACGGTGCCAAGAATTGCAGTGGTGCAGGCTCAGAAGCGGTTGCGGCCACGATGATCGAATACTTCAACGCGCCCGATTCTTCGAGGGTTTTCACCAATTGGGCAACGGTCGAACGCTTTTGGCCGATCACGACATAGACGCAATAAAGCTTTTGGCTTTCTAGTGCGTTGTTGTCATGGGCTTCGCGCTGATACAAGATCGCGTCGATGGCGATGGCGGTTTTACCGGTTTGACGGTCGCCAATGATCAATTCGCGTTGGCCGCGGCCGATTGGGATCAGCGCGTCGATCGACTTAATCCCGGTCTGCATCGGCTCATGCACCGACTTACGGGGGATAATGCCGGGGGCCTTCACGTCCACCTGCTTGCGCTCGGCTTCGATGTCTACCAATGGGCCTTTGCCGTCGATGGGCTCACCCAAGGGGTTCAGCACGCGACCGAGCAGACCTTTGCCGACCGGAACCGACACGATTTCGCCAAGGCGCTTTACGGTGTCGCCTTCCTTGATCGCGCGGTCTTCGCCGAAGATCACGACGCCGACATTGTCGCGCTCAAGGTTCAAGGCCATGCCTTTGATGCCGCCTGGGAACTCAACCATTTCGCCCGCTTGGACGCTGTCGAGGCCATAGACCCGGGCGATACCGTCACCAACGGACAACACGGTGCCGACGTCAGCAACAGCTGCCTCAGCGCCGAAGTTTTTGATTTGATCCTTCAGGATCGCGGAAATTTCTGCGGCGCGGATGTCCATGCCTCAGGCCCCCTTCATCGCAATTTTGAGTGCGTCGAGTTTAGATTTGACAGAATCGTCGAACAGCCTGGAACCAACCTTGACGACGAGGCCGCCAAGAAGTTCAGGCTTTAGCGTGGTTTCTACATCAACCGGTGCCTTAAAGGCCCGGCCGAGTGCTTCAGTCAGGCTCTTGAGTTGGTCATCACTCAAGGGCTCTGCAGTCGAGACTTCGGCCAGAACAGCGCCACGTGCTTGGGCTGCTAGGCCCAAGAATGCCGCCAGCATGCCGCCCAGATCCGCCGAACGACGGTTTTGGGCCACAAGGCCGAGAAAGTTTTGCGTGATGGCGTTTGCCTTCATCTTTTTGGCGATGGCACCAAGAGCTGCGGCCTTTTGCTCCACCGGGAACAACGGGCTGGTCAAGGCAGCGCGCAGGTCCGCGCTGTTCTGCCAAGCGGCCAAGAGCGCCTTCGCGTCTTGCTCCACAGCAGCAACCTTCTTGGATTCAGTCGCCAGGTCGAACAGCGCCGCGCCATAGCGCTGGGCTGCTTCACTGATGGCGCTGCGATTTGATCCACTCAAAGGGTCTACTCACGTGCATGACAGGCCCCGCGCTTTGACTGCGGCAGACGGTGCCCGTTCGATTAATGAAAGCAAAAACAGATCGTTCTCAGTTGGGAAACAAGAACCTCGTCTCGCGTGACGGGGCCTCTAGCATGGGCCTCTCGCGACCGCAACATGAGGGCCGCACACGCAGTGCAGGAAGTTACCGTTCTCATGGCTATTCCGCGCACAAGATCGGCCTCTTCTGTGCGTCTTTGGTTGCAAAACTTGGGGCGATGGACGGCTTGCCAGCCGAAACTAGGCCAACAATCAACCCTATGGCGTCACTTTGCGACCGAAACGGCAGGTCACGCGCGCTTCAAAGCCAGAAAGCCCGCCCGTTCCAATCCATGTCCGTCGCCTGATCAAACTGACGTGAGCGGGGTCCAGCAGCGCTTAAGATGACGAATCATAGCAGCCCTGTAGGGTGGGTTCCGGCGGGCATGCACAGGGGTTAAGGCAGACTTGAAGGCTTTTTGACTTGGAACGGCTTCAAGCCGCACTCCGCTTGCCTTGAAGCCGCCGAACAATTGTCTTTGCGCAAGCTGGGGTGTCAAGGGGTGAAATCGACTTCGTCGACGCGCGAAGCGCGCCCCTTGACACCCCATCTTGCGCGCCCAAACTCGAACACGGCCTTTGCCTAGGCATAGCCTGCGGCAAAGGCCTTCCAAGTGGAAACAAAATCCAAGATTGCCGCGAACGCAAACGGTGCATTCCTTGCGGAATGCACCCTACGGCGCGACGCGCATTGCTTTAAAATTTCATCGCCGATCCACAAGCCCCGTCTTTGATGACAAACTCGAACTTTTGCTCCATTCCGGGCGTAACATATCCAATATGACAGCTTGTAACTGAGCCGTCCTTTAGTCGAGCTATGATTTTGCCAGAACCTTCGCAGCTGATAGCCATTTGTCCTTTGAAGCTGGCCCCACTCTGAATCAATGACTGATTTTTTCGACAAAGCTGAAGTTGAGCCGAAACAACTTCACCTGAAGGCGAGCGTAAAATGAAGTCGTTATTCACTCTCTGACAACCGGTTAGCAGGATTGCGAAACCGATCATACATAAAGGCGCATGGCCCTTCCAAATTATGCTCCGTTTAGTTGGCATCGCGTAGTCACTAGGGTCCATTTTTACCCAGCCCCGTAGGGTGCATTCCATGTATGGAATGCACCATCTTACCGCGAACGCAAACGGTGCATTCCTGTCGGAATGCACCCTACGGCGCGACGCGCATGTCTGGCACGGTAAGGTTGACGGCACACATCGACGGTCAATTCTTTTAAATCATGCAATAATGTCGGATGATATCGCCCTCAAATAATCCCAGCAAGCCCTTTGCGACTGACGATGGAGAGCAGGCGCAAAGCCGGGCCGCCGGGCTTTTTTACGCCGCGCTCCCAATCGGAAACCAAATTGCGCGATACATTGAGGTAGCGAGCAAATACGGGCTGAGAAACTGCTTCCCGCTCCCGGATGGATTTAATGGCTTCCGGCGTGATGTCCGCCACAGGTACAAGGCAGGCATCATCAAAGCTGCGCATCGTCACCTTATCGATGGCGCCAATCTCATACACGCCCTCCATCAGGTCGTGCACTGAGGCCAAAGCCTCGCTCCGATAGACTTTAGTGTCCAAACCTGATCTCCTTCAGTTTTTCAAGCCTCACCAGTTGGTCGATTTGATCTTGCGAAAGGTGAAGCATTTCTCGCGAAGCACGTTTCATTTCCAAGAGCTCTTCCTGTGTCAGGTTCTTCTTTGCGTTTTTGGCAAAGCCGAACACGAAAATGGCGCGATGTCTCGCCTTAAAGAAGATAATGGTCCGAAATCCGCCTGACTTACCTGCACCTTGTCGAGAGACGCGCTGCTTGATCACGCCAGCGCCTAAATCCGCGTCTATGAGGCCGATATTTGCACGCACGACAGCTTCAACCAACTGGAAGTCTTCAATTCCCTCTTGCCGAGCAAACTTTGCGAACCATGCGTTGATATAGACGCGCATGGCTAAGTATCCTGTGGGGGCTATCTATCACACAATGTATGATAGATCAATCGCTTTCGATAAAAATGCTCTATCCGCCGAAGGGGGCTTTCCTGCAGGAATGCACCATGGTCAAGCAACCCTAAAGATTGTCGACGCTGAACCTCAACCAAATGGCTTGGAACGGCTTCAAGGCTGCACTCCGCTTGCCTTGAAGCCGCCGGACAATCGTCTTTGCGCAAGTTGGGGTGTCAAGGGGTGAAATCGGCTTCGCCGACGCGCGAAGCGCGCCCCTTGACACCCCATCTTGCGCGCCCAAACTCGAACACGGCCTTTGCCTAGGCATAGCCTGCGGCAAAGGCCTTCCAAGTGGAAAGAACCAAAGCCAAGACCGCGGCCCACATCCATCCTGCCCTGCCGCACAAATCCCCATCTATCCCACCCTTTAAAAACGGCCACCAAAATTCGGTGATGTCGTTTTCTCTCACCCCCTTTGTTTTTGCGCTGTCGCAAGCCGCCTACCTCCGCGACCGCGTGCTTGGGCTAAGCGAATTATTGGGCAGGCCGGCGTTTGTGCGTAAGGCGGTGGCGGCGCGTTTGGTCAAAGGGGTGCGGGCGTTAGAGGCTTTCTTGCGGCGTATTCTGATTTTAATGGCGCTGGATATGGAGCCGGATCTGATTGCCAAAGATCCGTGCGAAAATCTGGCGCGCGTGAAAGAGAGGAAGTTGCGCGCCAGAAAACCGTTTCTGCGGATTTTTCCGCCCCCGATTGGGGCCCACACGTTTGACTTTAGGGAAAAGCTTGGCGCGCTCCGCCCGTCAGAGCAGTCCCCACACGCTGCCACCTTGCCACCCGTAAATGTACCGATTGGCCGTTGGTGGCGGCAGCTGGATTATCTTCAAACCATCATCCAGGATCCGGTAAAAAAGGCGCGGCGCTTGGCTTTCAGCTTGGCGCGGCGCCATCCTGGCCTGTTGATGGCGCCCGATCAAAACCGCCGCGTCATGCGCGGCTGTGGCACAGAACCCACCAGCCTGTTTGACGCCATGGCGTTTCAAATCCTGCAGAAAAGCCGATCACGGCCACCACCCTTGCCCCCGCCACGCCGTTGGCCAAAGCCCATGATCACCTGTTTATGACCATGCCCCCGCTGTGGCGATCAAGCGGGGTCGCGAACCGCTGCGCGCGCCCAACCGCCCAAGCTTTTTGCCCCCTAAATCCCTTCGCCATCCTGGCCTTCGCGTTCATTCTTGCGTTTCACCACAATATTGAGGGTCTCCACCATAACGGAAAAGGCGATGGCGGCATAAAGATAGGTGCGATCAATATGTTGACCAAAGCCATCGGCGACCAAAACCATGCCGACAATCAAGAGGAAAGCGAGCGCCAGCATTTTGGTGGTTTCATATTTGTCGATAAAGGCCGAGACGGCTTCGCTGGCAAACATCATGACCGCAATGGCGATGACGACCGCCGTGACCATAATGGCCAGATTGTTGGACATGCCAATCGCGGTGACAATGGAGTCGATGGCAAAGATCACATCAATCACGGCAATTTGTGCCACCACGACCATGAGCTTGGACGACTTGTTTTTGGGGCCGGCATGCTCTTCCACGCCTTTGGACCGCACGATTTCGCCGATCTCGAGGGTTGCTTTGTAGAGGAGATAGCCGCCGCCAGCGATTAGGATCAAATCTCGGGCTGAGAAACTATGGCCCATCAAGGCAAACAAAGGCTTGGTAAGCCCTGCTAACCAAACCAACATGGACAGGAGGATAATGCGGAGAATGAGGGCGAGCGCCAAGCCCATGCGACGCGCGGTGGCTTGTTGTTCCTTGGGCAGTTTCGAGGCGGCAATCGAAATGAAGATCACATTGTCGATGCCAAGCACGATCTCCAACAAGGTTAATGTTGCCAGCGACGCCCAACCATCTGCTGTCGCCATCCATGCAAACCAATCTGCCAAGTCTCGATCTCCCCACGCCGCACAACAGCCGCGCTCTTCTGTCTTGGTTGCCCGCCACGCCAAGGGCGGTCAAGCGATGACAAGGGTTCTAGCTCACAAATTCGTGACTCGCACCATGCCGCAGCACGTGAAGGCATTCGTTAACCACGTTTGTTTATCTTACCTGAGGAAATTGCGTTGTAGGATTGCGTCATGCCGACGTTATCCCCTCAGCGCCTTAGGCACGCAGGAGCTTGAAATGCCGCTGAAACTATCCCTGAAGCCGAACGAGAAGATCGTGCTGAATGGTGCCGTTGTCCAAAACGGAGATCGTCGAACCACACTTTTGCTGCAAAACAAGGCATCGGTCCTGCGCGAAAAAGACATTATGCAATTGGAAGAGGCCAACACGCCTGTCCGTCGCATCTATCTGCCGATTATGTTGATGTATTTGCAGGGCCAAGAATCACCGGACCAATACAATGAATTTGCGCTGCGCATGACAGAGTTCATGAGCGTTGTGCGTGTTCCCGCGGTTCTGGAAGAATGCGTGAATGTGTCTCGCGAAGTCATGACCGGTGAATATTACAAGGCATTGTCCAGATGCCGGAAACTCATGGATTATGAAGCCGAACGGCTGAATATGGAGGGGATTGAGCATGTCGCTCAGAGCGTATCAGAAGGCGCAACAACGAGTCGAAACGCCGCGTGAGATTGAGTATCGGCTGTTCGGGCAAGTGACCCGCGCGCTGATGGATATTCAAGATCTGCCGCGACACGAGATTGCCCGCCGTATGGACGCGCTGGATTGGAACCGGCGTGTCTGGTCCTTTATGGCGGCCGATTGCGCAAACCCTGACAATGCTTTGCCCGAGAATTTGCGTGCGTCCATTATTTCGTTGAGCCTGTGGGTCAGCCGCTATTCCAGCGAAGTGATGCAAAAGGGCGAAGATGTTGAGCCTTTGATCGATATCAACCGCACCATTATGCAAGGCTTGGCCAGCCAGATTGAACGGCAAAATGAAGCAACCCTGCAGGGCGCTGAACAAGCCTAATTCCCTTGGGCCGCGCTCAATCAGCGTTGGTTGATATGAAGTGCGGCCAAAGTCACCGAGCGAATCAACAGATCACTTGAGCGTGCCATGCGGGCAAGGCTGATGCCGCCTTCAAGGCTTGCCAGCGCCAGACAGGCTTTGTCATGGGCATCTTCTGTTCCGCCCAAAGCTGTTTCAAAGCGGGCTAGCCAGCGTTTTTGCGCATCACAAACTGCTTGGGTGAGGGCGCTTTCCCCCGGACTGGCCGCTAACAGGCCCAGAAGGGGTGTTTGGGTAAAGTCGGTGCGTCGCAACCACATGACGCATTCGTTCGCCAATTCCAACAAGACCGCTCCGGCCCGCTTGTTCTTGGCAAATTCTGCGGCGAGCTTGGCGTCAACCTCATCGGCAATGAATGCAACCGCCGCGATCGCCAATTCTTCTTTGCCACCTGGAAAGTGATGATACAGCGAGCCTTTGGGCAGGTCGGTCGCGTCCAAAATATCGGAGATCGAAACCCCGTGATAGCCCTTAGCTTGGAAGAGAGACAGGGAAGCAGCGATCAGTCGCTCTTTCGTGCCCATGGGCGATGCGGGCGTGGGCAGATGTGTTTCTGGAACTTCAATCGTCATGTGTCTGTTTCTGAAATGAGGACTTTAAAGCTGGCATGTGCCCGAGCAATGAGGATGTTATCGGCATAAATCAATGCATCTGTAAGGCCTGTTCTTCGTGAGGCAGTTACCACACGCGGCACAATGGAGATCCACTGGCCGATTTGTGCTCTTTCGATATAGTCAACCTGCAGCGATGTCGTCACGATACCTGAAACAGCTTGTGCTTTACCTGCTTCAGCCTGACCCTGTTGAAGACGCGCCATGCCCAGCGATAGGCCCATCGCATTATCCGCTAAAGCGGCAATCACCCCGCCATGAAGCAGACCGCGGCCATTACAATGGCATGTATCCAGAATAAAGCCTAATTCATAAACGCCCTGATCGGTTCGGGCATAAAGCGGCTGCCATGGATCGGTGACGGGGCTTTTGCGGGCATGCGGGCTAAAGCCAGAAGGAATGTTTGTCATGCGCAGGTGCTATCAGCCCTAGACCATGTGGTCTATAGCCGAAGTGCACGGACGGGCAGTGGCTATTTGGCCTTTTTCTCTTTCTTCTTTTTCTTCTTCTTGTCTTTCTTCTTTTTGCCGCCTTCCTTGGTTTCATCCACAGCGGCGGAGGGGATTGCCAAGCGGGTCAGAAGGTCCACGAAGCTCGCGCGTTTGCTGGCGGGAAGCCGCGCGAGGACTAAGGCGTCCACCTCTGCAAGCTTTGGCAGCGCTTCTTCATACATGGCCCGGCCAGTCGAGGTCAGCGTCACCGAATTGGCGCGGCTGTCTGTCACCGATTTGGTCCGCTGCGTCAGGCCCTTGGCCTCCATCCGCGCTACCATCTCTGCGAGGGTTGAGCGATCAATGCCGGTTCGCACCACCAGTTCGCTTTGTGAAACACCATCTTGCTCGGCCAATACGGCCAAGACCGCGAACTGGCGTTGGGTTAGCCCGTTGGCCCCAAGGGCGGCGGCGTGCAGATCGGCTGCCGCCTGTTGCGCGCGATGCAGCAAGTGGCTGGGCGAACTATTCAGCAAGAAGGCTTTCGCCTCGACTTGTTGATTTGGCAGGTTCGGGCTCGCTTCTTGATCTTGATCGCTCATCTCGCTACTCGCCTCTAAGCCCAGACATGGGATGATTTCACTCCGTTCGCGTCCTATCATTGATTTTTGACGACTGCGCGACACCTCACAACCAATACATGGTCCTTTCAAGGAATAAGTCACCCGATGCCAGCCAATTTTTCGTTACAAATCCCTGCCGGTGAAGATCGCATGCGGCAAGTCTGCGATACGTGTGGCTTCATAAACTACGTCAATCCGAAGATTGTTGCGGGTGTCGTGATTGAC
Source organism: Aquidulcibacter sp. (assembly GCF_020253525.1). Classification (GTDB taxonomy): domain Bacteria; phylum Pseudomonadota; class Alphaproteobacteria; order Caulobacterales; family Aquidulcibacteraceae; genus Aquidulcibacter. Next base: position 34,149 of record NZ_JADCBK010000099.1, on the reverse strand, counting down.
GATGGACAGGGGCGCATCTTGCTCTGTCGCCGCGCGATTGAGCCGCGCTATGGCTTTTGGACTGTTCCGGCGGGCTTTATGGAAGAGCGCGAGACGACCGCTCAAGGTGCCGCCCGCGAAGCTTGGGAAGAAGCGCAGGCCAAAGTGACGATCAATGCGCTTTTGGGAATTTATGAAGTTCCCCGTATCAGCCAGGTCCACTTCATGTATCGCGGCACCCTCAGCGATGAGAAGTTCGCGCCCGGGCCAGAAAGCCTTGAGGTTGCGTGGTTTGCCTATGCCGATATTCCTTGGGACCAAATGGCTTTCCCAACCGGGGTTTGGGCGCTGAAGGATTGGGCGAAGGTGCAGGATCAGACGAGCTTCGTGCCATTCTCAAACCCACCGGGCACAGAACATATGACCCATCCTAAAGCGGCCGACATCGGATAGCTCGACGGCAAAGTCCAGATACAGCAAAGGCCCGAACCGGACAGGAGGCCGAGGGCAACTCAAGTCAGGTCGGGCCTTTTTGGGCTCTTTAGCGTAAAGGTCTGGTCTCTACGGACTGATCGACCAAACCCAGAGCTAATTTTAGTTCAACGCATCTTTCAATGCTTTGGAAGCTTGGAACTTCGCAACGGTCGCAGCTTTGATTTCGACAGTCTCGCCGGTCGATGGGTTGCGGCCTTGGCGTGCGTCGCGCTTCGAAACTTTAAACTTGCCGAGTGGGGCCAAGGTGACTTCGCCACCGGCCTTCAAGCTCTTCACAATCGCTGCGGTCAGCGCGTCGATCGCGGTGTTGGCTTTGTCCTTGGTGATGTCTGCAGCTTCTGCGACGGCGTCGATCAAATCTTTTTTGCTCATTGTCGTTTCCTTAGTCATTGGCTGCCCAAACCTAAGTGGCTTGTGGCAGCGTTGCACATCCGTCCGTAAACAAAGGGATGCAATGGGCGCAAGCAATGGCGCCTCGGGTTGAAAGGTCAAGGCCACCATGAGGTAACAAACCCCAGATTCTGCTGAGAATCATGGGGTTTAGCTGACAATTATCGGTGATCAGGCCGCACAAGCCCGGAATCCGGCCTCGATTTCCGCCCGAATTATGGGGTCATGGAGGTTCCGTCCGATCAAGACGAATCGGCTTTCTGGAACCGAATCAGCGGCCCAAGGCCCTTGATAATCGCCTTCCAGCATCATGTGGACGCCGTGAATAATATAGCGACGTGGGTCGTCGCCCATCTGCAGAACCCCTTTTAGGCGCAAGATATCCATGCCACGCGTGCCCACCAGTTCAGAGAGCCAGGCATCGAAACGTTCCTCGGATAAGGGTGCACTCACCCGCATCGCGAGTGAGTCGATCCCCTCATAATGGCTGTGCTCATGATGGTGATGATCATGGTCATGATCGTGGTGATGGTGATCATGCTCATGCTCGTGGTGATGATGAGACGGCAGGAAGTGGGGGTCGAGGCTGATGGCGCGGTCGAGCGAGAAGGCACCGAGATCGAGGATCGCTGCAAGATCGACATGTGAGCGCGAGGTGGTGACAACTTTCGCCCCGCGATTAAGCCGTTGGATGATGGCTTGGGCGTTTGCCAGTTGGTCGGGCGTGGCAGCATCCATCTTGTTCAGCACAATGACGTCTGCAAAGGCGATCTGCTCCACCGCTTCTTGGCTTTGCTGAATTTGGCCCGCAATATGGACGGCATCGACCACGCTTACCACCGCGTCGAGATAGGCGCGGTTCTTGATTTCATCGTCAGCGAAAAAGGTTTGAGCCACAGGTGCAGGATCGGCGAGCCCGGTTGTCTCAATAATGACACCATCAAAAGTCTGCCCGCGACGGAATAGGGCACCCAGAATTCGGATCAGATCGCCACGGACTGAGCAACAGACACAGCCATTGTTAAGCTCAAAGATTTCCTCGTCCACATCGACAATTAAATCATGATCAATCCCGATCTCGCCAAACTCATTGACGATCACGGCATAACGCTTTCCATGCGGCGATGTCAGAATATGGTTCAAAAGGGTCGTTTTGCCGGCTCCCAAATAACCGGTCAGCACGGTTACCGGAACTTTAGCCGTCGAATCACTTTGCATGTGTCAGGTCGCCTTACGTCTCAGGTTCAGGGTGTCGTTCCAGCCATTTATAGCCAGAAAGGTGTATGTAGTCTCGGGTAACGCACTTAAAAAGACTTCTGCGGTGGACAGAAAGCTATGGTTAACCTATTCAGCCGCCGTAAGATCGCAATGAAGCGGCGTTTCGGCGAGGGCACCATCTATTTATACACAGGTTGCAAAGACTTGTGCCTTTCGAAAGCCAAATAATGCTGTTCCCAAGCACAAACTTTATTTCAAGGCCCATGGATTGCATTGAGACAGCAAACGCGTCTCAATTTGGGGCAAGAGTAAGATAAATGAACAATGTTACTGCAAGGCTCAATGCCGATCTTGCACAGATCAATTTGTACAGGCCCGTCCCTGCCAAAGAACTTTCGGACTCCGCAAGTAGTGTCACCAAGAGGCTATTTGATGTGGGTTGTTCATTGGTGGGTTTGATCTTCCTTGCGCCCCTATTAATCACCATAGCGATCCTGATTAAAGCGACCAGTCGTGGCCCTGTCCTGTTTGCACAACGCCGTACGGGCCTCGGTGGGAAGACCTTTGTCATCTATAAGTTTCGCACCATGACTACGCTGGAAAATGGCGATGACGTCGTCCAAGCTTGCCGCAATGACTGCCGCATTACGCGCATCGGTTCTTTTCTGCGCCGCTCAAGCTTGGATGAATTGCCGCAATTGTGGAATGTCTTGATTGGCGACATGTCGATTGTTGGCCCCCGTCCCCATGCCGTGGCCCATGACCATTATTATGGTGCGCTTCTGCCAGATTATCGTGATCGGTTTCGCGCAAAGCCGGGCATCACTGGCCTAGCCCAGTGCAATGGTGCGCGTGGTCCTACAGAGACGCTCGACAAAATGAGCCGCCGCATCCGCTTAGATCTCGCCTATATTGAGCGGTGGTCTCTGGCGATGGAGGCCCGGATTCTGGTCAAAACGGCCAAAGTCATTATCGCGGGCGATGACTGCGCCTTTTAAGGCTGCACAATCTCTGTTTACCCCTGCAAAGGGTCTCGCCAGATCGCCTGTGTGCACTATGATAGAGAGATCGTCATAGGAGACTTGGCTTGATTTCGCGTCGCACCCTTCTTGCTGCCAGTTTGGCCACACCCATTGCGCTTTCTGCCTGCGGTCCAGAAAAACCAGCTGATAAGGGCGGACGGGTCCGCATTCGGTTCGCGACAGACTGGCGGGCGCAAGCCGAGCAGGGTGGCTTTTACCAAGCGGTGGCTAAAGGTTTTTACGCCGATAAAGGCTTGGACGTTACCTTGATCCAAGGTGGGCCCAGCGTGAATGTGCCCCAGTTGTTGGCTGCGAACGCGATTGAAATGGGTTTGGGCTCTAATGCGCCCATCGTGCTCAGCATGGTTCAGGCCGGTGCGAAAGCCAAAGCCGTCATGGCGTCCTTCCAAAAGGACCCGCAAGTCCTGATCACGCACCCACGCCCCGATATCAAGTCACTGGCAGATATGAAGGGCAAACCCATCATGCTGGCCGATGCGTCGATCAATGCGTTCTGGCCGTGGTTGAAAGCCAAATATGGCTTCACCGATGATCAAGTGCGCAAATATACATTTAATTCCGCACCCTTCTTGGCAGATCCGTCTTCGATCCAGCAAGGCTATGTAACCAGCGAACCATATACGCTGAAAACCCAAGGCAAGATTGACCCGCAAGTCTATCTGCTCGCCGATTCAGGCTATCCCGGCTATGCCGCCATGACCTTGGTTTCCGACGCCTTTATTGCAGCCCACCCGGAAGCGGTGAAAGGCTTTGTCGAGGCCACAATTGCAGGCTGGAAAGATTATCTGCGCGGCGATCCTGCCCCCGGTGATGCACTCATCACCAAAGACAATCCTGACATGACCGCTGATCTCTTGGCGCAAGCGCGCGAGAAGCTTTTGTCCTACGGCATTGTTGAGACCCCGACCGGCGAGATTGGCACGATGACGATGGACCGCTGGAAAACCTTCTTCGATATTATGGCCACGGCGGGCGTCTATCCAGCGGATTTGAATTGGGCCGCCGGTATTGATCTTAGCTTCTTGCCACCAAAGTCCTGATGGCTGCTTCATCCCCCATTCGCTTGAGCGCGCAGCAAGCCTGTGTGCGGTTTGGTCGTTTAGAGGCCCTCGGTCCCATCGACCTGCAGGTGCAGGCAGGCGAATGCGTGGTGCTACTCGGCCCGTCTGGCTGCGGGAAAAGCACGCTTCTGGCAGCCCTTGCCGGCTTGCAGGGGGTGGCGAGTGGCTCGGTGCAGGCAGATACAGCCGGTGGGGCCGATGTTCCTGGCGTCGTGTTTCAAGAGCCTAATCTGATGAATTGGGCCACGGCCGAAGATAATGTCGCGTTGCCGCTGGCGCTTTCGGGTGTTGATAAGGCTGAGCGTTTAGGCCGCGCACAAGCGGCTTTGGCACGCGTGGGTTTGGCCAATTTTGCCTCTGCCTATCCACGCACCCTCTCAGGCGGGATGCGCATGCGGGTGGCCTTGGCACGGGCCTTGGTCAACGATCCCTCGGCTTTATTGTTGGATGAGCCTTTTGCCGCGATTGATGAATTGGGACGCCGTGCCTTGGATGATCTGGTGCTTGAGGCCAAACGAGACCGTCATCTGGCTGTCCTGTTTGTGACCCATTCGGTTGATGAAGCCGTCTATCTGGCTGATCGCATTTTGGTGTTAAGCCCGCGCCCTGGCCGCATTATGGCCGAGATTGCGGTTCCCGCTGTGCCGCGTGATCCCGCGTTTCTGACGTCACCCGCCTTCGCTGAAGCCGCTGCGGCGGCCCGTCGCGTGCTCAGCGCGCAGAGGGCGGCGGCATGAAGAATATCGATTTCGCCCCCGTCCTTGCTGGCCTCGTGCTACTTGCCCTGTGGGAGGGCCTGACGCGGCTTCTCCAAGTCCCACCTGTCATTTTGCCGCCACCCAGCGCGATTGGCGCGGCTTTGGTTGAGCGTGGGCCCCTGCTGCTACCTGCTGCCGGGGTCACCATGGGTTTGGCCTTGACGGCTTTGGCCATCTCTATCGGCCTCGGCACCTTGGTCGCGCTCATCTTTGCCAGGGTACCCTTGTTGGAACGCAGTCTGGGCCCTTATGCCTTGGTGCTGCAGGCTACCCCCATTGTTGCCATCGCGCCTTTGGTGATTATCTGGACGGGTATTGAAAACCCGCGTCGGGCTATCCTGATCCTAGCCGTTATCGTGGCAGTCTTCCCCGTGCTGACGTCGGCTTTGGCGGGTCTCAAAGCCGTCGACCCGGGGCTGGATCGCTTGTTTCGTTTGCACAAAGCCAGCAGTACGCAGCGCTTTTTGCACTTGGAATTGCCAACGGCTGCGCCCTTTCTGTTGGCTGGGATTAAGACCGCGGCAGGTCTCTCATTGGTCGGCGTTGTGGTGGCTGAGTTTGTCGCGGGCACGGGCGCAACCGGTGGCCTCTCGTGGCGCTTGGTGGAGGCCGGCAATCGGCTAGAGACCGCAACCATGTTTGCGGCGCTCTTCCTATTGGCTTTGATGGGGCTTGCACTCCATGCCATCCTGAGCCTGATTGAAAAGCAAGTGCGTACCTAGTCAGCCTGCTTGGCGCGCCTCGAGATGGGCATAGCAATCGGCCAGTCCTTCGACAAAAGTCGGAAAGGCCAGTTTCCAGCCCAATTCTTCCTTCGCGCGCACATTCGAAACCCGTTTGCATTCGCTATAAAAGCGCTTGCCCATTTCAGACAGGCCTGCAGCCTCAAACGGAACCAAGGGCGGTGGCTCTCGCCCCAGCAATCGGCAGGCCTCAACTATAACCTCCCCAGAGGCGCAAGGATGGTCGTCGCAGATATTATAGATGCGCCCCGGATTGGGTTTAGCAATGCTGGCCGTGAGAGCTGAAACAATATCGGTTCGGTGGGCCCGCGAAAACACCTGGCCCGGCTTATCGATCCGCCGTGCCGTTCCCGATAGAACTTGTTCTAGCGCGCTGCGGCCCGGGCCATAGATTCCGGGTAGTCGAAAGACATGGGCTGGGCTTGGCAAAGCGCGCCAAGCAGCTTCGGCCTCGGCGCGCCGTTTGGCCTCACTGGAAAGGGGCGTTGGCGCATCATCCTCAAACGCCCAGCCGCCAGCCCGGTCGCCATAGACACCGGTGGTCGAAAGATAGCCAATCCAAGCCCCAGTCCTTGGTGTCCAAACAGGCGAGAGGGCCAAAAGGGCAGGGTCACCCTCAGGTCCGGGTGGGATGGAAGCAAGGATATGAGTGGCAAGCTGCGCGGCTTCCACCAATTCGGCAGATGCCGTCCCATCAAATAGAATTGGCGCGATGCCGACTTGGCGTAAGGTTTCTGCGCTGGTTGCACCTCGACAAGTGCCTTGCACAAAGGCCCCTTGATCGGCCAAAGTCTGGGCGAAAGCGGTGCCGACATAGCCACAGCCCAAAACTAAAACGCGCATCTCTTCCAACTCTTTGCCTCAGTTTTGCCTTTTAAGCGCATAAGAAGGTCAGCATGATCCGTCCACTGCCCCATCGCTTCGCCCAGTTTACGACCCTGATCCCTTTTGCGCTATTGGCCGTGGCGTTTGGCACGCAGGCGCAGGCTAGCCCTGACCCGCGTGACCAAGCCCGTCTTCAAGCCTGCATAACCAAGGCAGAAACCAAGCCGGAAGAAGCGCTGGAGGATGGTTTTGTGTGGCGCAGCCAAAGCGGCGGCACGTTTGCCGAGCAATGCATTGCCATTGCCCGCATAGAAGGCGGTGATATTGGCGGTGGGGCAGAGCGTTTGACCGCCTTGGCTTCGGCACCCGATGCGGGGGACCTGGATCAGCGCGTCTTGATCATGGCGCGTGCCGCTAATGCTTGGCTGATGATTGAAGACTTTATCGCCGCACAAAAAGTGCTCGATGCTGCCCTGAAGTTAAAGCCCGGAGAGCCTGATCTCTTGCTCGACCGGGCGCGCGCCAAGGCTGGGCAAGGCAAATGGGCGGAAGCCCAAGCCGATCTAACCGCCTGTCTGTCGACCCGCCCTTTGGATGTTTTGGCGCTGCGCTTGCGGGCTGAAACCTTGCTTCAGCAAAAATCCTATGAGGCCGCCGAACTCGACATTGCCCAAGCGCTACGCCTCGCACCCAAAGACGTCGATAATTGGTTGGTGCGTGGGCGCATACAAGAAGCGCGCCGACTAGGGCGTGCGCCCGACTAAGGCCAGCCTGCAAGCGCTAGCGATTGCTTACTTGATCGCAGCTTGAACTAAGTCCAAGGATGGTCCGCTAAACCATGATTTAGGGGCTAATCATGACACAAACTGCTGCTGGCTCACCTGTTGAACCACAAAAATTAAAGACCGTCGTGGCCGCTTCGGCCGCTGGGACCGTTTTTGAGTGGTATGACTTCTTTATCTTCGGCCTTTTGGCTTCGGTGATGGGCCAGCACTTTTTTGCAGGATCCCCGCCTGCGGCTCAATTTATCTTCGCGCTCTTGACCTTTGGTGTTGGCTTTGCCGCGCGCCCGCTTGGGGCAATTGTCTTTGGCGCGATTGGCGACACCAAGGGCCGCAAAGGGGCCTTTTTGGTCACCATAGTAATGATGGGGGCTTCAACCTTCGCGGTCGGCCTTTTGCCAGATTATGACCAGATCGGCATTTGGGCCCCGATCCTGTTGGTCGCGCTGCGGATCGCACAAGGCTTTGCACTGGGCGGCGAATATGGCGGTGCAGTCATTTATGTGGCTGAACATTCGCCTGCCCATAAGCGAGGCTGGAATACGTCGTGGGTGCAGACCTCGGCCGCCGGCGGCTTACTCTTGGCGCTCATGGTTGTGTTCTTGACCCGTGTGATTTTGGGCGAGGAGGCTTTCCAATCCTGGGGCTGGCGCTTGCCTTTCCTGTTGTCGGTTTTCTTGTTGGCGATTGCTTTGTGGATCCGGTTGCAATTGGAAGAAAGCCCAATGTTCAAGCAGCTGAAGGAAGAGGGGGCAGCCTCGAAAGCGCCTTTGTCTGATGCCTTTGGCAAGTGGGATAATCTCAAGCTGATCCTACTCGCCTTGTTTGGTCTGATGATGGCGCAGGGCGTAGTTTGGTATACGGGCTTCTTCTACGTCCAAGTCTTCTTGGAGCGGCAGTTGAAAGTTGACCCCCAAACCATCAATATCTGGCTGTTGGTCATCACCACCTGTTCAGCCGTGCTTTATGTTTTCTTCGGGTGGCTCTCGGACAAATTGGGCCGCAAGCCCGTCATGCTGGCAGGCATGATCTTGGCGGTGGTGAGTTTCTTCCCGGCCTTCCATCAACTGGCAAAGGCTGCCAATCCCGCGCTAGTGGCCGCCCAGACTGCGACGCCCATTCTTGTGCGGGCCGACCCTGCGACCTGTTCGGTTCAATTCAACCCGGTTGGCAAAACGCCAGACGGGCGGGATGCCTTCTCGTCGAGCTGTGATGTGGCCAAGAGCTATCTGACCAATTCTGGCATCTCCTATGATAATGAGGTGGCCCCTGCAGGTGCCGTCGCGCAAGTCAAAATCGGGACTGTTGTCCTCGACAGCGTGGATATCTCTGCCCTTGATGCCAAGGCACAAAAGGCGGCCAAGGATGCTTTCGGGGCCAAATTGAAAGCGGCTTTGAAGGCGGCAAACTATCCCGATAAGGCAGACCCAGCCAAGATCAATCATCTGGCCGTTCTGGCCTATTTGATGGTGTTTGTGATTGCCGCTACCGCCCTTTATGGGCCTTTGGCCGCCGCCTTGGTGGAGATGTTCCCAACCCGCATCCGCTATACAGCCTTGTCTGTGCCCTATCACGTCGGGACTGGTTTCTTCGGCGGCTTCATGCCGGCAACGGCAGTCGCTATCGTGGCAACGACAGGCAATATGTATTCAGGCCTTTGGTATCCGGTGATTATTACCGCCATCAGCGTCGTGGTGGCTTTAATCTTCCTGCCCGAGACCAAAGATCGTTCCATTCGGGATCTCTAAGATGGGCTTATCACAACCGTTTGATGGGAGAAGCTGACGCACCCGTCATTTTTTGATTGATCCTTTAGAAATTTGTGTCATGCTAGGCTTAGAAGCGATCCATCAAGAGGTCGCTCTAAGCTCATGGACCAAAGCTGGGATGCCAAAGACCCGGTACATAGATAAAATGGGAGTGATTGAAAGCATGACAACGTCGCACATTACCAAAGACGCCCTCTATGACGCGGTCGCGCCAACAGATTTCGCTGCCATGTTGGAGATTGATCGGCACACCAGCCGCTCAACCGCTTTCGACAAAATCATCTCGGCCACCCACGACCACTTCTGGGATCCAACCGACAAACGCTACATCGATTTTGATGAGCCGTTTGACATGGAAAATCAGGCTCTATTGCCAGATCATATGGTTCCCGCTTTGGAGACCCCCTACGTCCAAGAATTTTTCAAGGACAAGCCGAAAGAACTGATCCGCTTCAAGAATGAAATGGCGCGCTGGCAATTGTCGGCCATTTTGCATGGCGAGCAAGGCGCGCTGAACCTGTCGGCTTCGCTGTGCCACGTGCTGCGCGATGCGGGAGCTCAGGAATATGCGGCTAACCAAGCCCGTGAAGAAGCCCGCCACGTGGCAGCCTTTGCGGCCTATATCAAAGCCCGTTGGGGCAGCCCTCTGCCCTGTGGTGAAGTCCTCAAGACCTTGTTGGTCGATATTGTTCATGCGCCCGAAGTTTATAAGAAAATCGTCGGCATGCAGATGCTGATCGAAGGCCTCGCCATGGGTGCCTTTGCCATGATTTATAAGGAATGGAATGACCCGTTAGCCCGCAAGCTGACGCAATTGGTCATGACGGACGAAGCCTTCCACCACAAGTTTGGTAAAATCTGGGCTGACCGCACCATTCCAAAGCTCGATGCGGCAGAGCATGCCATCGTTGAAGACTGGGCCGCGCATTGCTTCCAGACCTTGTTGTTCAACCTTGTGGCGCCACACCAAATGCGCGCCATCTATGACCAGTTTGGTCTCGACCCAGATATCGTCATGGTCCAGTTCCAGGAAATGGCGACTGATGCCGACCGCCGCGAGCGGATGAAAGAAGCCACCAATATCTTCCGTGTTCTGGTGAAGACTTTGTGGAATGCCAACATCATTACCGACCGCACCAAGGCCTTTTATGCGATGTATGTCGACTTCGCCGAGTTTGAAGCCGAAGGTGAGCATATGGTTGGCGATGATATTGCCGAAGATGGCATTCGCTTCCTGCAAGCGGTCAATTTCGGCGTAAATGCCGATGCCTTGAAGCAAGTCAAGATTGCCGCCGAATAGGGCATTCTCCCTCTTGATCCGATTAGGCCCCGCTGTTCCTCAGCGGGGCTTTTTCTTTGGACTGGCCTTGTTAGGAAGACGCAAAACATGAGCTGGACTTCTGCAAAGTCTAGTCAGGTTGAGAAAGATTTGTGGCAAAGGTTTAAGCGCCTCGCAGTGGCTATTAACCCTTATTAACCGCTCATTTACCGTAACACCCTCAAGTCGAGCAGTACGAAGAATGTCGAAACCACAATTTGGACTGTTCAAATTCTGCGAAGCAGTAAATGAACGATCTCGGTAGCTGAATTTCTTCGGAAATTTCTTGTGGGGCCGCAGAACTTGGCGGAAGAGTGATTCGAATGAGCGGACAGTCGCCATGGAGTGTGAAAGGCGTAGAGCCTAAAACACGCGAGGCTGCGAAGGATCTCGCACGCCGCGAAGGTTTGACGCTGGGCGAATTGCTGAACCGATTGATTGCAGAGACTGATGAGCCTGCCGCAAAGCCGATTGCTACCGCAAAATCTGCTTCCAGCTTCGGCCAAGAAGCCAGCCGCTTAACCGCTGCCCTTGAACAATTGACCCGCCGCCTTGAAGCCGGTGGCGTGGAAATGAGTCCCGCGGCGTCTGCTCCGGCGATTGGTGACCGTTTGGTGCAGAAGTTTGAAGCCAAAGCCACTGGCAGCGATACAGCCATCGGGCGGATTGAGACCCATTTAGACGATCTTCGCGAGACCCAAGTTGTTTTGAGTGAGCGCCTGCGCCGCATTGAATCGCAAGACCCATCGCATGCATCGCTCGCGGCCTTGAAGTCGCTCGAGTCAGCATTGGCCCGCTTGTCGACCCAAGTGTTTGAGACCGATACGCGGGTAGGCCAAATCGAGAAAGTCACCCAAGAGGCTATTCAGACCGTTGACCAAAGCTTGGGCTTGGTGGCTGAGCGCTTGGCTTCAACCGAGGCCTTGGCACAAGAAACCAATAGCCGCTTTGCCGAAGCCATGATCGACTTGTCAGCCCGTTTGACCGGGCTTGAAGAAGTTGGTGACCGGCCAGGTGGGTCGGATGTGGCGGCTTTAGAAAGCCGCTTGGGTCAGTTGGAAGAAATTACGACCCAAACCATTGAAGGGGCTAATCACGGCATCAATCTGGTGACCGAGCGGGTCAATACGATTGAGTCCCACGCCCAAGATAATGCCTCCCGCATGGTCGAGGCATTGGTTGAACTGTCAGCCCGCCTGACCCAGCTTGAGGGGGCAGGCAAGACGGGCGATACGCTGACAGCGGTTCAGGCGCTTGAGACCAAGACGACTGAGCTTTCGGCGCAATTGCAAGAATTGAATGCCAAGATTGAGGCAACCCGCGCTGAGTTGCAGGGGCAAGTTGAGGCCGCGCTTTCAGGTGGCGTCGGTAGCCAAATGACGGAAGTGGCCCAAGCCCTCGCCAGCCGTCTCGATGCCAGCGAACAGCGCAGCCATGAGGCTTTTGATCGCGTCAATGCCAAACTAGCTGAAGCCACTCAGACTTTGGATGAGCGCTTAGCTCAACTTGAAAATCGCGAGAGTTCGCCTGATCAAACAGGCTCTATGGCGATGAAGCTGGAGCTTGCGCGCATTACCCGCGCCATTGACGAGAGATTGTCGTCGATTGAGCGGCATGATGCTTCGGTCATGGAGCAAGCAGGGCAACATATTCAGCGCTTGGCGCAGAATCTGGGTGATCGTCTTGATGCGTCCGAGCGTCAATCGGCTGAATCCATTGCCACGATCAGCAAGCAAATGCAGGAATTGGCCGATCGCCTTGCTGCCAATCATGACAGTGCGCTGCAAAGCCTGGCTTCCAGCGTTGGCGGTCATGATCAGAAAACCCGTCAGATGCTCGATGATGCCTTAGGGCAGGTGCGCAGCGAGATTCAGTCCGTCGATGCGCGTGTTCAGGCCCTGATCGCGCCGCTGCAGCGCGACTTTGCCGCCATGGGCGAGCGTTTGGACAAGGCTGAGCAGGGCAGTGTCGCTTCTTTTGCTGAGCCCATTTACGACCCCAATCATGCCGTTGATGTGGGTGGGCCTGCCCGCGAAGACATTGGCTTTGTCAATCCGATCGATTTGCCAAACGACGATGGCTTTAGTTTTGAGTCCAAGCTCGATCCTTTAGCTAAGCCAGAATTTGACGACCCGTTCTTTATGGATCGTCCAGCTCCCACGCCGCCATCGGCACCAACGGGTACGCCGCGCCGCGGTAGTTTTGGCTCGCCCTTCCCAGAGGGTGATGACGGTGAGCCATTGCATGACTTTGCCGATCTGCGCCACGATGTGCCTGACCCGCTTGCTGGCGGGGATGAGCCTTTTGCCGATGCACTGGAGCCGATGGCGCTCGACCCAAAAGGGCCAATGGATGATGACCTAGATGATGGCTTGTCGCTGTTGGACAATGATTGGGATGAGCCCACTTATCCGACCAGTCGAGCACCAGATTATTTGGTCGCGGCCCGCCGTGCGGCTAATCAGGCTGCCGCTGCGCGCGAAGCAGCACAAACCAAAAAGAAGCCCGCCCTTTCACTGAAGATGCCTGCGGGCAAGGACAAGAAAGCCGAGGGTCAAAAGGCCAAGCCAACGGCAAAGGCGAAAACGCCGCCAGTGGGCAAAGAGGTCGCTAAGGACGGCGCAAAGCCTAAGGCACCCCTGTCGCCAGTAGGTATTGCTGCGGCTGCGGCCTTGGTCGCCACCGGCGGCTTTGCCGTCTATAACCAGTTAAAGCCGTCTTCGAATGCCGATGAGAAGCCAGCAGCGCTTAATCAGGAAAATGTGCCGCTGCCGCCAGAACTGGCCGCTCAAGCAGCCCCACCTGCCCCGGTAGAAGGCGCTGTTCCAGCACCGGGGGCGGAGGCAACGGCCACACCTGCCACGCCAGCTGACGCGTCAGCTGTGGCACCCGGTGCGACCCCAGCTGCGCCAACGGCTACGCCGGCTCCAACGGCAGCTGCTGCACCTGCAGCACCTGCAGCGGCAGTAGCAAGCCCGCCGCCGCAATTGCCAAAGGCGCAATTGGTTCCACCGACCGCAAAGACCACCACGCCCGCGGCTCCTGCCGTCACGCCACCTCCGGCTAAACCAGCGCCAGCTAAGCCTGCGCCAACTGCGCAGCAATTAGAGGCTGCTCGGGTTATGGCTTCGGCCGAAGCACAAGCCCGTGCGGCAAAGGCCCGCGCCGATGCCCAGCGTGAACGTGTCCGTACGCCTACCTTCAATGCTGCGCGTTCTGATGCGGCACCTCGCCCAGTCCAGCGCGCTGCTGCTCCACCGGCCACGCGCGTGCCAAGCATTGCGAAAGCGCCCGCCGCAGCCCCTGCAACCCCACCCCGTGTGGCTTCCGTCGCACCCCCCGCTGTCGCAGCGCCTGCAGCTGCAACCGCTGCCGCTGTGCCAGTCGCGCCCGCAGTGGCAGCACCCAGCCAGCCTCGGCCTACGCCACCGGCTGCCGCCGCAACGGGTTCCTTGTTCGACCAAGCCATGTCGCGTGAGCAAGCCGGCGATGCCGCTGGCAGTATCGCGTTGTTACGCCGTGCTGCCGATGGTGGCGACACGCGGGCGATGAACCGTTTGGCCAGAAAATTTGAAAATGGCGATGGGGTTGCGAAGGACTTGGCGCAAGCCCGCGCCCTTACAGAACGCGCTGCTGCGCGGGGCAGTCGCCAAGCTATGCATAACTTGGGCGTCTATTACGCCAATGGTGATGGTGTGCCGCAAAACATGGCGCGCGCCGCTGAAAGCTTCCGTCGTGCTGCCCAGCGTGGGGTTACCGATTCTCAGTTCAATCTGGGTGCGATGGCAGAGCAAGGCCTTGGTGGGCCAAAGTCTGATGTACAGGCCTATTATTGGTTTGCTTTGGCAGCCCGTGGCGGCGATCAAGATGCAGCCGCAAAAGTTCGAGAAATTGGTGCGCGTCTGACGCCTGAGCAGCGGGCCGCACAAGATCAATTGGTAGCGCAGTTCCGTCCAGAGACTGGATCCCAAGACTAGGTGCCCCTATGTCGACCCCAAATTTAGGTATTGTTGAAGGCTATTTCGGTCAACCTTGGTCATGGGATGATCGCCGCGCGGTGGTGGAGACCTTAGCCCCCTATGGCTATCGGTTTTTTCATTATGCGCCCAAGGGTGACCCGTTTCTGCGGCGGCGTTGGGTTGAACCCCATCCCCTGCAAGAAGCCGGACAGATTTCGCAATTTGTTGCCTTCTGCCAAGGCTTTGGGGTGCGCGTCGGCATCGGCCTCAGCCCATTTGAGGCGTTTAACGACTTTAATGGCAATGTCCGCAATACCTTCATCAATCGCGTGGAAGACTTGGTCTCTTTGGGTATTCAAGACCTAGGAATTTTCTTCGACGATATGCATTCAAGCCTGCCAGATTTGGCGCAGCGGCAAATCGAGATCATGCATCTGGCGCGCGATACTGCACCGCAGCTAAAGCTGGCCATGACCCCGACCTATTATTCCAATGATCCTGTGCTCGATCGCGTTTTTGGCCGCCGGCCAGACTATTATTTGCGCGAATTGGGCGCAGGCCTTGATCCCAACATCGACATTTATTGGACCGGCGAAGAAGTTTGCGCGCGCGAGATTTCAGTGGGACATCTGCGCCAGATTGGCGGGCTCTTAAATCGTAAGCCACTCTTGTGGGACAATTACCCCGTCAATGATGGTCCGCGCATGAGCCAATATCTTCATCTGCGCGGCTTTACGGGCCGATCGCACCGCTTAGCGGAATGGGTTTCTGGCCACGCCATCAATCCGGCTTTGCAGCCCCATTTGACCTGTATCCCCGCAATTACTTTGGCCAAGGCCTATCAGGACGGCGATGATTACTGTTATGGTGCCAGCGGCTATGCCGCCTCGGTCAAGATATTGGGCCAAGAATTGGCCGATATGGTTCTCGCTGACTTGATGAGCTTTCAGGATCTAGGTCTCATGAAGCTTGCCAAACGGCGCGAAGCTTTGATTGAGCGCTATAGCCCGATCCAGCATCCCGCCGCGCGTGAAATTCTCGCGTGGCTACAGGATGAGTATTCTGCCACGATGGAAATGGTTCAAACCCAATAAGCCTTAGCGGCGGCTACTGGCCCGCGCCCGGGCAAGCTTGCGTCGTGATAAGAGGCTCGGCCCTTCGGTGGTTTCAGCCTCTGCCAGAACCCCGATCAAACGCTCCTTCAAGACCGTGATCCGCCGCGCATCGAGAAGTTTCAAGCCGCCGCGATCGCGCAGATAAAAGGCATCGGTTGCCCGTTCGCCGACGCTATCAATATGGGCGGAAGTTACATTCAGGCCTTCATCTTCAAACACTTGAGCCAAATCTGCCAAGAGGCCAGGGCGGTCACGACCGGACACTTCGACAATGGTGTCAAAGGCTGCGCCCTCATTATCGATCATGATCACAGGCTCAATGGCAAAGGCGGCCGTGCGATTGGTGGGCTTTTTAATGCTTGAAGCTTGTTGCGCGAGTGGCGCTACGGCGTTTTGCTTCCCATCTGACGCAAGGACGGCCCGTAGGCGTATAAACAGCCTGTCGACGGCGTCTTGTCGGCCCTCGCCAAAGGCTGCCCCCGATTGATCCTGCAGGGCAAAGACGTCGAAGGCTTGGCCGCCTTTGGAGGTATGGACTCGCGCATCAATGACATTGGCCCCGGCTTGGGCAAATACGGCGGTGAGGGCTGCAAATAGACCCGGTTGATCTGGGGACAAGACCAAGACTTCGGTGGCACCGCGGCTGGGTGCAGGACGTGAGGCCAACCAGAAGGGGGCTTCTTCATGCAGGGCCTTGGCCACTTCGGCCCCATGCCATTTTTGCTGATCGGTATCAAAGCCCAGCCAATAGGCATCTTCGAGGCTGGTGAAGAACTCGGCCAGAATCGGGTCAATCAAAGCCTGTGCCCGACGCTCGTCGGCTTGGGCTTTCAATTGGCGGCGCACAAAGCCTTCATCCGACCTGCCACCGCGCAGGGTTGCTTCTGTCAGCTTATACAGGTCGCGCAGGAGTTGGGCTTTCCAATCATTCCAGACACCAGGCCCCACGGCCCGAATGTCAGCCACCGTCAGAACCAGAAGCAAGCGCAATCGTTCGAGCGTGCCCACGGTTGCAGCAAAGTCTGTAATGGTTTTCGGGTCGCCAATATCGCGGCGCTGGGCCACTTCGCTCATGATTAAGTGGTGGCCCACAAGCCAAGCTACCAAGTCTACCTCTTCGGCATCGAGGCCCAACCGACGACAGGCAATGGTGGCTGCCTTTGCCCCTTCAATCTGCTGATCGCCTTCCCCCTTGCCCACATCATGGAGAAGCATGGCCAGATACAGCGCGCGGCGATTGGCGATACGGGGGAAGAGCTCGGTTGAGACCGGCAATTCCTTGCTTAGCCTGCCATGCTCAATATCTGAGATATTGGCGATGCCGCGCAGCGTATGTTCGTCCACGGTGAAGTGGTGGTACATATTAAACTGGGTCTGGCCGACAATGCGGCCAAATTCGGGGACGAATTTTCCAAGCAAGCCCGCCTCATTCAAAAGACCCAAGGCGCGGGCTGGGTCTTTCTTGGAGGTGGCGACGGCCAAGAAACTGGCGACAGATTTCGGGTCATCGCGCATGATCCGGCCCTTAGCCGCCATGCTGGTGACGCGCGCCAAGGCTGAGGGGTCCATATCGAGGTCCAGCTCATCGGCCATTTTGAAAATATCGATCAGGGCCGATAAATCATCGGCAATCTGGTCAGGATGGGCAAAGCCGATGCGGCCGTGGTCTTCCACAAAGCGGGGGTCATCGAGAAGCTTGGCCTTTTGCGGGCTGGCAAAGAAGCGTGAAATACCGCGAGGGGCGGCCTTTTGCCGGTCCAGCTCCAGCCGCGCCGACAAGATGCGCGTCAAGGACCCAACTTGTTTGGTGACAAGGAAATAGCGCTTCATAAAGCGCTCTACCGCGGGATTATCGGCCCGGTCGCCATAGCCCATGCGGCGGGCCATTTCGGGTTGCAAGTCAAAGGTCAAGCGCTCCTCGGCCCGCCCGGTCAAGAAGTGCAAGTGGCAGCGCACGGTCCACAGGAATTCAGCGGCCTGATTGAAGTGCTTCATATCTTCGCGGCTGAAAATGCCCTTTTCGACAAATTGGCTGACATCATCGGTGCCGTGAATATATTTGGCGATCCAGAACAAGGTATGCAGGTCGCGCAGGCCGCCTTTACCATCCTTGATATTGGGCTCAACCATATAGCGGCTTTCACCCGTACGACGGTGACGATTATCGCGCTCGGCCAGTTTTGCGGCGACAAAGTCTGCCGCTGTGCCGTCAAACAAATCCTTGCGTAGCCTTATTTCCAACTCGCGGAACAACAGCTTATCGCCACAGACAAAGCGGGTTTCCAGCACCGAGGTTCGGATTGTCATGTCTTCGCGGGCGGCGCGCAGACATTCAGAGATGGTGCGCGAGGCATGGCCAACTTTCAGCCCCATGTCCCACAACATATAGAGCATATATTCAATCACGCTCTCAGCCCACGACGCATCCTTGATGGGTCGCACAAACATCAAATCGACATCGGAAGACGGGGCCATGGAATTGCGGCCATAGCCGCCCGTGGCACACACGCTTAGCCGCTCTGCCGCGGTTGGGTTGCGGGCGCGGAACACGTGGGTTGTGGTGAAATCATAGAGCGCTGAGATCACTTGATCCTGCACCGCCGCCAACAGATGAGAGCAATCAAGGCCGCCCGCGCCACTCTCCAAGCGCTCTTGCGCAATCAAGCGCCCGCGAAACAAAGCGCCCTTCAGCAAGTCCAAAGCGCGCGCCCGGGCCGCCTTTTCATCGCCCAAATGGTCCAGCGCTGCGGCAGATAATTGCACGCGGAGACGGTTGCCATCGACAACGGCTTCAATCGACCAGGGCTTTAAGGGGGTGCGCTTTGGTTTGTTCATGCAACTTCATGCACGCACAGGGGTTGATTTGTCATTAGGAAGCGTGCGGTCGAACTGCCAATCCCGCGCTTTCATTTAGTCTGATACTGGCTCTGGGGCCCAAAATTGTTTGAGCTTGAAGCCAGAGCTGGCATGTGGATCGGCACAAAACCACGCCACGCCGCTGGTGGGTAAATGCTCTCGCAAGGAAGCTTGGCCAGCCTTTTGCTCGCCATCACCCTTCATCAGGCTGCGCGCCAGATCATGTAAGCCCGGATCATGGGCGATAACCATGACCCTTTTGGCCTTCGCCGTCTTGGCCGCATTCAGATAGATGCTGGGCGCGGCCAAATAGAGATGGCGCGACAAATGAACCTGCGCATCTGGAAACGCGGGCTGACAGGCATCCCATGTCTCTGCGGCGCGCAATGCGGTGGAGACCAAAGCCAAATCCAACTCGCACCCCGCCTCTCGCAAGCGTCGTGCTTGAGCTGCCGCCTGAACCCGCCCGCGCGGGGTTAAGCCACGGCTGAAATCATCGCGTGCTTCATGGGGGCGCACGGCTTTGCCGTGGCGAAACAAGATGAGGTCGGTCAGCATAAGCTTTTGGGCGTCCTTACGGGGATGGCCTAGCCTATAGCCTGCTTTGAAAACTTATTCTGACACGGCGCTGCACTTTTTTCTGCCGCCTGTCGAAATCGTGATCCGCTCAAGTGTCATGCTGGTGAGAACGGGCCTTCGGACCACATTGCGCCCCCCCTCGACCAGACACTGTGTCTGGGTCATAAAACCAATGGAGACTGACTATGCAATTCATGTTGATTATGAACGAAACCGAAGCTGAACGGAATAAGCGCAATGATCCAGCTGAAGCTGGGGCCTATTGGGGCGGTTGGACGGCCTTTGTCCAAGCGATCCAACAAGCCGGTATCGTCATCAATGGCGACGGGCTGCAGCCACCACAGACAGCCACGACCCTGCGTATCCGCGATGGCAAGCGTGTGGTCCAAGACGGCCCCTTTGCCGATACGAAAGAGCAATTAGGCGGCTATTTCGTCATCGAGGTGCCAGACCTCGATGCAGCACTGGAGTGGGCGGCAAAGTCCCCAGCGGCCAGCGGCGGCTCGATTGAAATTCGCCCAATCATGCCACCTCCTCCCCAAGGCTAAACATGGGCGATGCGCGCGTTACGCCGGCCCCGGTTCCCGGCAAGGACAAAATTGTCGAGACGGTGGTTGGCGCGGCGCGCGCCTCCTATGGTCGCCTTGTTGCGCTTTTGGCCGCGCGCGATGGGGATTTGGCTGCCAGCGAAGATGCTTTGTCAGAGGCCTTTGCTGCAGCCCTCAAGGTCTGGCCCACGCGCGGTATTCCCGCCAATCCCGATGCGTGGCTTTTGACCACAGCCCGCAACCGCCTGATCAATGCCCATCGGCATGAGGCCGTCAAAGCGCGCGGTATGGATGAGATTTTACGTCGGATGGATGCCCCCTCAGCGGCCCAAGAGCCGATCCCAGACCAACGCTTGGCCTTGATGTTTGTCTGCGCCCACCCGGCCATTCAAGACGACATCCGCACCCCCTTGATGCTGCAGACCATCCTTGGCCTCGACGCCGCCCAGATTGCCTCTGCCTTTCTGGTCTCACCCACCACCATGGGCCAGCGCTTGGTGCGCGCCAAAGCCAAGATTAAGGCTGCCGGTATCGGCTTTAAAATCCCCGACCTCGACGCCTTGCCAGAGCGATTGGAAGACGTGTTATCGGCGATCTATGCCGCGTTCGGCACGTCCTTTGACGCGGTGGCAGGCTCTGATGACTGTAACATGTCGCTGGCTGAGGAGGCCATCTTTCTCGCCCGCGTGCTCGTGTCCCTGATGCCGCAAGAGCCAGAAGCTTTGGGCCTTTTGGCGCTGATGCTCTATGTCGATGCGCGCAAGGCTGCACGTTGGGGGCCGGATGGGGCCTTTGTGCCCCTCAAGGATCAAGATGCGAGCTTGTGGGAACGCGCCAAGATCGTCGAGGCCGAAGACCTTCTCGTCCGCGCCTCAAAGCTGAACCGGCTCGGCCGATTTCAGATCGAAGCGGCCATCCAGTCCATCCATGTCCAAGCCCCCATCACCGGCACAACCAATTGGGCGGCGTTGCGATCTTTTCATGAACTCCTGCTTACCCATCGCCCAAGCATTGGTGCCTTTGTTAGCTATGCCGCCGTCCTGCAAGCCATGGGGCAGGGCCGCTCTGCCCTTGAGGTTCTCACCAGCCTCGATGCCAGCGATGTTAGCAGCTATCAACCCTTTTGGGTGACCTTGGCTGCCGCCCATCGCGCTTGCGACGAGGTTACTGCCGCAGCAGTCGCGATGGAACGCGCGATAGGCCTAACCGAAAACCCCCAGGTGCGCGCGTTTTTATTGCGCGAGCGGGAGGGGTGAGGGGGCGTTGGTCGAAAGCCGAAGGGCTGGGTTTGGGGGCGAGCGGAGGCGAAAGCAGACGTCTTGAGGTCTTGAGCGTTAACCGCCCCTCATGCTCCTTAGCTGATTTTAGGTTGTTCTGCGTCTGGTCGTCTGATAACCTTAGCGTATGATCCGTCCGCCTGAGCACTTCGAGACGAACCGACTTCGGTTGCGTCCTATACAAGAAAATGATGCTCTAGCTGTATTTGAAGCCTGGGCTGGGAGCCCACTTGCCACCCATTATATGAACTTTCGGCGGCACGAAAGCTTGTCGGCGACAGAAGCGTTTACCGCGCGATGCGCTGATTGCTGGCGGGCGAGTACGGCCTTCCCTTGGGCCGTCGTCGCGAAATCGACCGGGAATTTGTTGGGGTGCATCGAGCTGCGTGTTTCGCCACCCAAGGCGGACTTTGGCTACATTTTTTCTGAGATGGCTTGGGGTCAAGGATTTGGCACGGAAGTCGCCACAGCAGTTGTAAATTGGGCTATCGCTCAGCCTCAGATTTTTCGGGTATGGGCGACTTGCCACCCCGACAACATGGCGTCAGTTAGGGTCTTAGAGAAAGCGGGCCTCTCATATGAGGCGACACTTACCAACTGGGAAGCTCGCCCACAAATAGATGAGCCCGCAGGCCCGAGCGCCGTATATGCCATCACCAAGTCAGCAAATCGCTCCCCGCCGTAGCGTCCATTCCATCAATGGGATGCACCGTGGCCAAGGAATTTCTGAGATCGTCGATGCTTGGCAGCAGCCAAATGACTCGGAACGGTTCAAGGCCGCACTTCGCTTGCCTTGAAGCCGCCGGACAATTGTCTCTGCGCAATCTGAGGTGTCAATGGGTAAGATCGACTTCGTCGACGCGCGAAGCGCGCCCATTGACACCTCAGATTGCGCGCACAAACTCGACTTGAGCCTTTGCGGAGGCATAGCCTGCGGCAAAGGCGATCTAGATAGAAAAAGCCAGAACTTGCGGCCAAAGGAGCCATTGAGCGGTCGACTTATCGGGCGACGGGTAGAGGGAGGCACCCTTGCGAAAAGCAGGCAGTAATTCGCCTATTTGAGCGCTTGGCTTCCGACACATAAATTTGCGGAAGAGAAGCCCTCACCCCCGCCCCCTCTCCCAGAGGGAGAGGGGAGTTCGAATCCCCCTAATGCAGCTTAAACTTGGGCCGGATGATGTGGTTGACGTGGCCGATGACGATCAGGGTGACGCCGCGCCACCAGCCGTGGATGGCGATGAGGTGCATGCGGTAGAGCGACTGATAGACCATGCGGGCGACCCAGCCTTCCACGCGCATCCGGCCGCCCACCAGATTGCCCATCAGGCTGCCCACGGTAGAAAAGCGGCTGAGTGACACGAGCGACCCATGGTCGTGATAGACAAAATCCTGCTGTGGTTGGCCTGCTTGGGCGCGGACCAAATTATGGAAGACTTGGGCGGCCATTTGGTGAGCGGATTGGGCGCGCGGCGGGATCGGGCGGTCGCGACCCGGCAGCATGCAGGACGCACAATCCCCCAGCGCATAAATGCGGTCGTCTAAGCTGGTCTGCAGGGTAGGGCGCACGACGACTTGATTGCCCCGCGTGAGTTCTAGGTCGCCCATGGTGCGGATCTCGTCGGCGCCCTTAACCCCGGCAGCCCACACAATCAGATTGGCCTCAATGACCGCCCCGGCGCTGGTATGGACTTCGTTTTTCGCCAGACGCACCACCTGGGTATTATCCAGCACTTTGACACCCAGTTTTTCGAGCTCATGCTTGGCGCTTTCCGCAAGCTTTTCATCGAGCGCGGGCAGGATACGGGGGCCTGCCTCAATCAGCGACACTTCGAGCTTGGATTCATCAAATACTTCGAGGCCATAATGGCGCAGGGCTTTGGCGGCACTATAAAGTTCGGCCGCAAGCTCTACCCCCGTAGCACCGCCCCCTACGATACAAATGCGCACAGCCGCTTCGGTATCGCCGGTCTGATGGGCGTGGTTGGTGCGCAGGCAGGCGTTCAGAAGCTTTTGGCGGAAGCGGTCGGCCTGTGGGCGGTCTTCCAGAAACATGGCATGTTCGCGCACGCCCGGCACGCCAAAGTCGTTTGAAATGCCGCCCATGGCCAGGACTAGATAATCATAACGGATCGTATGCCTGCCAATAATCTCTTCACCGCGCTCGTCCAGCAATGGCGCGGTGGTGACGGTGCGGCCGACCCGGTCAATGCTTTCAAGACTGCCGTTAAAGAACCGATAGCCCCAGCGCACGGCATGGCCGCCATAGCCCACTTCATCGAGATTGGCGTCAAGGGAACCAGCCGCCACTTCATGCAGCAAGGGCTTCCACACATGGGTTAAGTTGCGGTCGATCAGAATGATGTCATGGGCCTTGCGGCCATAGCGAGAGCCGAGCAAGCGAACGAGTTCGAGGCCGCCAGCACCCCCGCCGACGACCACAATTTGTGTCTTTTTCTGACCCACTCGATTCCCCTGCGACCGCCACATTGCGCCCTTTGGCCTTATCAGTGAACGGACGGCGGACTCAAGCCAGAACTTGCCAGCCGCGCCACGCGTTCGCGGCTGGCCACGAGATGAACAGTCACAGGGGTAATAAAGCCAGTTTTTGGGCGTTTAGCGGTAAAGCAGATTGGGCAACCATGTAGCCAAGCCCGGCATCAGCCAAATCAAACCGACAGCGACAAGCTGCAAGCCAATAAAGGGCACGACACCGCGATAAATGTCGACGGTTCTCACACCCGGTGGGGCCACCCCGCGCAGATAGAAGAGCGCAAAGCCAAATGGCGGGGTTAAAAACGAAGTCTGTAACACCATGGCCATCATCACGGCCAACCAAACAGGGTCTGCCCCCATCACGATCAAAGGCACGGCGACCAAGGGCACGACGACAAAGCAAATCTCGATGAAGTCCAAGAAAAAGCCCAACAGGAACATCACCGCGAAGGTAAACAAAAGTGCCCCTGTTAAGCCGCCGGGGACGGCCTCAAGCATGCCGGCAACCCATTCATCACCGCCTAGGCCGCGGAATACCAAGGTGAAGAGCGCAGCCCCAATTAGGATTGTAAACACCATGGCATTGATGTCGGCGGTGGATTTCAATGCGGGGGCGAGAGACTTGGCCCCATGCAGCGCCCAAAGCCCTGCGATCACACCTGCTCCCGTCACGAGGCTGAGGGCAATCGAGATGAAGAGGACAAGCTGCCCCGGCAAAGTGGCTTGCCCGGCTAGGCTTGGGATGTCGATAAACAAGCGGAACGCCACCAATAGGACCAGCGCAGCACCGCCGCCCAAAATGATCCGGCTTAGGGTACTGCGTGTCCTGCCTGCGTCTTGCTCAATACGTTGACCGGCCAAAAGGGCTGCCCCGGCAGCACCCACCGCTGCCCCTTCGGTGGCGGTTGCAATGCCCGCGAGGATAGAGCCTAACACAGCCAAGATCAGCAATAGGGGCGCAAGCAGGGCTTGAACCACGCGCGAAAGCTTGGGGTAATCCCCGCCTGCCGCCGGGGCCGCCTTCGGCTGACTCCACGCGATAAAGATTTGATAGAGCAAATAAAGCCCGACCAGCACAAGGCCCGGGATAATCGCGCCAGCAAACAAATCGCCAACCGAAACAGCCTCGCCCCCCGACTTGCCCATTTCAAGCTGGGCACGCTGGTTCGCATTGCCAATCACATCGCCCAATAGGATCAGCACGATCGAGGGCGGGATGATTTGACCCAAAGTGCCAGCGGCGGCGATTGAGCCCGTCGCGATCTTCACATCATAGCCGCGCGCCAACATGGCCGGCAAAGCCAACAGCCCCATGGTGACAACAGTGGCCCCAACCACCCCTGTCGAGGCTGCCAGAAGGGCGCCTACAAGGGTGGTGGAATATAAAAGCCCACCCCGAAACCGGCCAAACAAATCGCCCATCGTGGTCAATAGGTCTTCGGCGATCCGGGAACGCTCTAGGATAACGCCCATTAAAACAAAGAGGGGCACAGCCGTCAGCGTGGCATTCCCCATTGTGCCGAACACGCGTTGGGGAAAGGCGGCAAAATAGGAGGGTTGAAACACACCCACGGCCATGCCCAACAGGCCAAAAACCAAGGCAACACCAGCCAAGGTGAAGGCAACCGGATAGCCCATCATCAACACCACGATGAGGGACAGGAACATTGCGATGTCTAAAATGCCATGCAGGTCCATCTTTATGATCCTACAGGTTCGGTTGGGGATTGGGGGGTGGGCGTTTGTGGTGCGGCGGGCGGGGCTTCTGAGCCTTCCAACCCGCGCCAGCGCAAGGCAGCCCGTCCAGCATGGGCCACACCAGCCATCAGCATGGTGACCGCAAAGAGCGGCATGGCCGTTTTCAACAGATAGACAAAGGGTAGACCGTCTGTTTCAGGGCTTTTTTCGCCAATGCGCCAGGCAAGCTCTACCACAGGGCCGCTATAGATCAGCAGCAGCACCATTACCGGTGCCAAAAGCACGCAGAACCCAATCAGATCGAGCGCAGCCTTGGTGCGTTCGCTCACATGTTCATAAACCACATCCACGCGGACATGGGCATTGGTGATCAAGGCAGCGGGGGCCGCCATCAAAAACCCAAGCGCGTGCGCATACATCACTGTTTCATTGAGGCGGGTGAAGCTTTCGCCAAAAATATAGCGCAACAGCACGGTGCTGAGCATGCCAAAGGCCAACACCAATAAGCAAGCTTGGGCGAACTTGCCGAGCCAAAAGGCAATATCCTCTGCGATCGCGTTCAAGGTGCGCTGGACGCCTGCGATACGCTCACCCCAGATCACAACCCCCAGCGGGGTTAGAAGGAATGGCGCTAAACCGCCGAGAATAATGACGGCAATGGCCCCCAAAGGCTCACCGAGTAGTTGCGGGCTCATGGGGCACCCAAGCTTAGGGTGCGCTGCCGCTCTGCCAGATAAATGCCTTCGGCCTCTTCACTCCAAGGCCGCATGGCACGATAGGCCTTTAGCCAGCTTTGATAGATGCGGCCTGCCAAGGGGTCTGCTGCCCCGGCTTCGGCCCACATGACTTGGGCAATTTTGGCGGCTTCCTTGATAACGTCATCGGGCAAGCGACGCAAAGTTACCCCATATTGGGCTTTCATCGCTTCCATCGCCACCCCATTCTGATAGGTGAATTCGCCGACGGAAATGGCATAGCTTTCGCGGCAAGCTGCCCGCAGAATTTCCTGATGCACCTTGGATAATTTATCAAACTTACCCTTATTGACCCCGACCGCCAAAATCGCGCCGGGTTCATGCAGGCCAGGGGCGTAATAATAGGGGGCCTCGCGATAAAAGCCCAAGCCGATGTCGTTCCAAGGCCCTACGAACTCTGCCGCGTCGATCACGCCCGATTGCAAGGCCTGATAGATTTCGCCGCCGGGCATGGCAACGGCTGCGCCACCCAAGCGGCGGATCATCTCCCCGCCAATGCCGGGAATACGCATTTTTAGGCCCTTTAGGTCGGCCAGGCTTTTGATTTCACGCTTGAACCAGCCGCCTGCCTGATGGCATGTATTGGCCGCTGCCATCGGTACAATGCCAAAGCCTGCGGCTAATTCTTCCCACAGTGCTTGGCCGCCACCATGATCTAGCCAACCCATTTGCTCCATCGCCGTCATGCCAAAGGGCACAGCGGTAAAGAAGGGATAGGCAGCATTCTTGCCCTGCCAATAATAATCGGCGGAATGATAAAGATCGGCCGAACCCGTGGCCACGGCGTCAAATACTTCAAAGGCGCCGACCAATTCGCCTGCCGCATAGACTTTGATGTCTAAAGTGCCGCCTGATAGGGCAAGGGCACGCTGTGCAATGCGCTCCGCGCTCATGCCCAAACCCGGCATGCCTTTGGGCCAAGAGGTGACCATATTCAGCCTAACGGCCCCGGCCACAGCGCTTTGAGTGGCCGCTTGGCCCTGTGCACCGACGCCTGCACCGGCACCAGCCACACGTGCTGCCGCAATGCCTGCTCCCGCACCAGACAACGTGCCAATCGCAACCGCAGTTACCAGAGTTCTCCGATCCATCCTGTGCACTTCCCCTAAACTGGCCCTCAACGGGTTATGGCAAGGTCGATCAAGGTGCCCAAGATCGCCTCTGTCCACCCGACTGCGCCATCCGCGCGTGATTTTCCAACCGTCGTTAACCGCGTTAGCATGACTACAGACGGTTCCGCGGTCAATTTTGCGTTAGGCATGGGTCAAATGAAGCTAAAAGTCGGATCGGGGCACTTATCTGTCCGCGCCGGCGGCAGGCGAAGCATTGGTCTTGGAAATCAGGCGGGGGGCAACAGCGGTGACGGATCTAAAGGCAAAACCATCAGCCTACTGAATAAATCTTATTCTTGGGTCTGATTTTGTTTGTCAAAGCCATTCCCGCTGGCTAGCCTTCCAATAATCCAGAGTTGGTGTGTTTGATTGGATGGTTTGACGTGAAGACGTGTTTGAATTGGTTCGTCGCCTGTTTGATTTCAGGCCTGATTGTCACCACCGCGCCCATCGCCCATGCGCAGGAGCCGATTATTGACATGCATCTGCATGCCTCTGCCGCCAATGAGCAGGGTCCAGCCCCTTTGGCGATGTGTAGCCCCATGGACCCGATGCCAGCTTGGGATCAGACCACCGATTATGAAACCTTCCTGATGGCTTGGTTCAAAAATCCAAAGTGCGCCAATCCGATCTGGTCGCCCATGACCGATGATGAGATCCGCACCAAGACCTTGGAGATTATGAATCGTCGCAATATTTTCGGCGTCGTCAGCGACAAATATGCGCGCTTGAAAGTGTGGAAGGCTGCCGCCCCAGACCGGATCATGAATGGGCTTTTGCCCGAACTTCCGCCAAAGGGTAATTTAACCAAGGAATTTGCCGAAGCTAAAGCGGCTGGCATCATCACCATGATTGGCGAGCTTGGCACCCAATATATCGGCATTGCGCCCAATGATCCGAGGATGGAGCCTATTTGGGCGGCGGCAGAGGCCAATGATTTGCCCGTGGCATTACATGTGGGCCCGGGCCCTCCAGGGGTCGCCTATATGCCGGGCTCTGGCTATCGCGCGCGTTTAAGCAGCCCGCTTTTGTTGGAAGATGTGCTGGTGAAGCACCCAAAGCTGCGCATCAATGTGATGCATGCGGGCTATCCCATGTTGGATGACACGCTGGCCCTGATGTATGCGCACCCTCAAGTCTATCTCGATACAGGCGTGATTGTTTACACCCAGCCTCGACCAGCCTTTTATCGCTATTTGCAGGCCTTGGTTGAGGCTGGCTTTGGTGAGCGCATCATGTTTGGTTCTGACCAAATGGTATGGCCGGAAACCATTGAAGTCGCCATCAAAGTGATTGAGGACGCACCCTTCTTAAGCGCGCAGCAAAAGCGCGATATCCTCTATAATAATGCGGCCCGCTTCTTACGTCTGGACGAGGCCACGCGCGCCAAACATCGCGCCATGGGGGCTAAGTAGGCTGGCTGGTTGAAAAGAAGGCCTTATCGAACCCTTCAACCAAGGGCAGGGCCTGTTTGACCTTGTCTAGGCCCAGCTCTGTCAGCCGCACTCCCTTCCGGCGACGGTCGTCTGCGGCGAGTTTGCGCGTCACAAGCCCATCCCGGTCCAAACGGCTGATGATCTGGGATACCAGCATCCGGTCGAGGCGCAAGAAGTCGGCCAATTGTTGTTGCGATAGATTACTGCCGTCTTGGGTTTTCCACCCGATGGTGGCCAAGAGCGCAAATTGCGGCTGGGTGAGCGATAATGGACGCAAGATATGATTGAGGCCGCGCTGCCACGCCATAAAGCGTACCCAATATTGAAAGCCCGGACTGGCCTGAGGGCCGGTAAAGTCCGAAAGTTTCGCCCAATCCAAGCAGCAATCTCCCCTTCGTGCGTATTTAGGGTCCGGCGGCCTCGGCAAGATTTTTGAGACCTTGCAAGGTCACAGGCAGGCCGCGACGGAGCGACGGACCAATCAATCTTTTGAACAGAAAGCTTGTTGGGCCTTTGAAGTAAACCCCGTGGGTTACGCGTGTCCCCAGAGTGGTCGCTTCGAGGTGATGGTCAAAGCCCATGGTGCAACCGGGCAGACCTGATTCTACACGAAATTGAGTTGGTTGGGTTACAGAGACCACCTTAATCTGCGCTTTTGGCCCTGAGCGGGGCTTAAGCCAACCCCGGGTATTGGGGGTCAATCCCTCCGGCAGAGAAACCTCGAGAACTTCTTCATCCCACTGCGGCCAATTGCGAACGTCTTGATAGAGGGCAAACACGGTTTCGGGTTTGGCTTGGATCAAAACTTCATGGGTGATCATGGCTGGCGCTCCGCCGCTATTAATAAACACATTTACAAATAAACCTACGGGTTAGGCCTGTCAAGCGGGCATCCAAAGCAGCGCTTTGTGCGGGCAGGGGCAGGGCTGGGATTTGACCTCACGGCGTGATTCCGCCACAAGGCGTGGCAACAACCTCCCACTCCAAGTAAAGAATGAGACGTGAATGGCGAACCGTGCACTTTTGGCAATTGAAGCCAAGGCTTGGCCTTTTGAACAAGCCCGTTTGCTGTTGGACCGGGTCAAGAAAATCGGCAAGCAAGGACCCGTCATTTTCGAAACTGGTTATGGCCCGTCGGGGCTTCCCCATATCGGCACTTTTGGCGAAGTGGTGCGCACAACCATGGTGCGCCAAGCCTTTATCGCGCTGACCAATGGCACGATAGAAACCCAATTAATCTGTGTCAGCGACGATATGGATGGCATGCGCAAAGTGCCTGATAATGTGCCTAATCCAGCCGCCTTAGAGCCCTTTCTGCAAAAGCCTTTGACCGATGTGCCCGACCCATTTGGCACCCATGAAGGCTTTGCCCAGCACAATAATGCCCGCCTGCGCGGCTTCCTCGACAGTTTCGGCTTTGACTATCAGTTCAAGTCTGCGACCGAGCTTTATCGTTCCGGCGCTTTTGATGCGACGCTTTTGCGTGCGCTTGAAAAGTTTGACGAGATTATGGGCGTCATGTTGCCGACTTTGGGCGAAGAGCGGCGCGCCACGTACAGCCCTTTCCTGCCCATCTCGCCCACCACGGGCCGCGTCCTTTATGTGCCGATGAAGGCCACGGACGCCAAAGCAGGCACGGTCACCTTTGCCGATGAAGATGGCACAGATATCACGCTCCCCGTCACGGGCGGGCATGTCAAAATGCAATGGAAGCCAGACTTTGGCATGCGTTGGGCAGCCCTAGGTGTCGACTTTGAGATGTATGGTAAGGACCATCAGACCAATGGCCCGATCTATTCCAAAATCTGCCGCATCTTGGGCGCAGAGCCACCCTTGCAATATTGCTATGAACTCTTCCTCGACCAAAATGGCGAGAAGATTAGTAAGTCCAAAGGCAATGGTATCTCGGTCGAGCAATGGTTGACCTATGCGCCGCCCGAAAGCCTGTCTTTGTATAACTTCCAAAAGCCGCGGGCGGCCAAGAAGCTCTATTTCGACGTCATTCCCCGCGCAGTGGACGAATATGTCCAGTTTCTCGATGCCTTTCAGCGGGAAGAGCCTGCCAAGCAGCTCGAAAACCCGGTCTGGCATATTCATAATGGCCAGCCGCCGCACTCTGGCTCGCCCATCAGCTTTGCGCTGCTCCTCAATCTGGTCTCAGCCGCCAATGCAGAAACCAAAGAGGTGCTGTGGGGCTTTATCAAGCGCTATGCGCCAGACGCGACACCCGCCGAACAGCCCTTGCTGGATCAACTCGCAGGCTTTGCCTTAGCCTATTATCGCGACTTCATTCAGCCGACCAAGAAGTTCCGTGCACCGACGGAGGCAGAGCGTGCCGCCATCTTGGACCTCAAAGCCCGCCTTGAGGCTATGGGGCCTGATATGCGCGACGGCGATGAAATCCAGAATATGGTGTTTGATGTCGGCAAGACCCACCAGTTTGAAAACCTGCGTGACTGGTTCAAAGCGCTCTATGAAGTTTTGCTCGGCCAGGAACAAGGCCCTCGCTTTGGCGGCTTTGTCGCCTTGTTTGGCGTGACAGAAACCATGGCTCTGATTGAGGAAAGGCTGGCTGCATGGTCTTAAAACTGCGTGTCGCGACCTTTGCTGATATGCCCGAAATGAAGGCCTTGATGGCCTTGGCGATCGGGCAATTGATGAATGATTTTCTGACGCCCGAACAAGTTGAGGGTAGTCATGAGACCATGGGGATCGACACCCAGTTGATCGAGGACGGCACCTATTTTGTCGTTCAGGAAGAGGACGGCAAAATCGTCGGCTGTGGCGGCTGGAGCCGGCGCGGAACGCTCTATGGCGGCGATCACAGTGCAGGGCGCGATAACCGCTTGCTAGACCCCGCAACCGAACCTGCCCGAATTCGCGCCATGTATACCCATCCAGAGCATGTGCGCCGTGGTATTGGCCAAATGATTATTGATGCGGGCGAGGCTGCTGCCCGTGCTGAAGGCTTTAAAAGTGCACAAATGGGGGCCACTTTGGCGGGAGAGCCGCTCTATCGCCGCTGCGGCTATGAGCTGATCGAAGTGATTGAGAAGCATGCCAAAAATGGCGCCGTCATCCCCCTTAAGATCATGGGCAAAGCGCTTTAGACAAACAAGAAAGGTCGCTGGTTGCCCAGCGACCTTTCCATTGCCAGACCGGTGAAACGGCCCAGTCTCAATTCGAAGAAACGCTTCTAATCGCTAAGCGTTCGCCTCCGAAGGGATCCTGACAGACATTTCACTCAGGCGCAGACAATGAGACATAGGATCACCTCCTTTCAGTTGCTAATGGGACCCCCATAGCGCCTTAGTTTGACGCATCTGTCTAGGGGGGTGGGAGAAACTTTGCGATTTGACGCTGGGCATCCCCAGACCCAAACGATGTCATCCCCGATGGCGTCAGCCAATCGGGGACCTTGATCCGCAAAGCCCCACGGGGTCCCCGCTCTCCACTTCGTTCCGGCGGGGATGACCTTGTTGGGAACCCCCATCTACCCTTAACCCCCCAACACGCCACGCCACAGGACCGCCATCTGATACACTGTCGGCACGCCGATGATCAGCATGAAGGGGAAGGTGATGCCGAGTGAGGAGGTAAGGTAGATGGCAGGATTTGCGGTCGGAAAGGTGGCGCGCACGGCGGCGGGCGCATCAATGTAAGAGGCAGAAGCTGCAACCGCCCCGATAACAAAGGCTGAGCCCAAGGGCAGGCCTGCCCAGGTTGCAAGGCCGGAGGCGAGCGCCCCATGCACCATCGGCATCACCACGCCAAATACCGCCATAGCCGGGCCCACTTTGGCAAATTCCTTTAAGTGACGGGCCGCCGTCATGCCCATTTCCAGCAGGAACAGGACCAAAACTCCCCGGAACAGATCGACAAAGAAAGGCTCGATCTTGGTGAAATTCTTCTCGCCAATCAGGCCACCGATCAGAAGGCCGCCACCCAATAAGACAAGGCCGCGCCCGCGCAGGGTCTCCATCAAAATCTCGGTCAGCTTGCCCGGATCACCATTAGAGCGGCTCATGGCAAAGCGGCCGTAAAACAGGGCGACCAAAATCGCGAGTTCCATCAGGGCGACAAGCCCCGTCACATAGCCGTCCATCGGCGTGCCCTTGCTCTCAGCATAGGTGCGGGCGACCACGAAGGTCACCGAGGAGACTGAGCCATAGAGGGCCGCAACGCCTGCCGCATTGGGCGTGTCAAAGCGCAGAACGAATTTGGCAACCAAAAACGCCATCAGGGGTAAAAGGAAGATCAGGGCGGCAGTTACCCCAAGGCCATTGGCAATGTCCTTAAAGGCCACGCTGGCAAGCTCTTGCCCGCCTTGCAGACCAATCGAAAACAACAGAAATATCGCAAAAATCTTGATGACGGCTTCGGGGATTTCCAAATCCGACTTGATCAAAGTGGCGATCATGCCCAGCAAAAATGCCAACGTGATCGGCGATACGAGGTTTTCAAGCAAGACTTCCACTGGCATGTTTGGCTCCTGTCCCGGGGGGTGCGGGGCCGCTGCATAGGGGGTTGCTCAACAAACGAGAAACCTGAAAAGCTGATTAGATTTATCGGAAAAACCGTGGCCAGATGGCCTCCGTCACCGGAACTGACGTTGACGGCGCGCAGCCAGCGTCGCATGAGGGAAGCCATGTATGACGTCGATACCGCCTTTTTGCGCACCTTTGTAACGCTGGCTGATACCCGCAGTTTCTCGCGGACCGGTATCCTGGTGGGCCGGTCGCAATCGGCTGTGTCGGGCCAAATCAAGAAGCTCGAAGAAATCTTCGACCGCCAATTGATTGAGCGCGATACCCGCAATGTTCGGCTCACCCAAGATGGCGAAAAGCTTCTGGGCTATGCGCGGGACATGATTGCTTCGGCCGATGCGATGTTGGCGCGTTTTCGCTCACAAGAGATTGCGGGCGAGGTGCGGTTTGGCTCGCCCGAGGATTTCACAACCGCCCATTTGCCCGACGTTCTGGCCGCCTTCATGAATGCGCACCCACAAGTGATGCTGCATGTATCATGTGCGCTGACGCGGACCTTGATTGATGAGTTTGAGGCAGGCTTGCATGACCTTGTGCTGATCAAACAATCAACCGAACGCGTTCATCCAGGGGCGCGTGCGATCTGGCGGGAAGAATTGGTCTGGGTTGGCCCGTCGAGTGACGCCCTGCCCAAAGCGTTTGAGGAAGCAAGGGCTGTTTTTGACAAGCGCGCTCGGCCCTTGCCCTTGGTCTTGTCGCCTTCAGCCTGTGTATACCGCGAGCGCGCACTGGCAGCTTTGGACCGCGCTAAAGCGCCTTGGACAAGTGCCTTTACCAGCCCCTCTCATGCAGGATGTGCGGCGGCTGTGCGGGCCGGTCTTGGCTATGCGGTGATGCCGCGCGGGCTTATTCAAGACGGCATCGATGTTTTGGGCGATTGGCCGCCCTTGGAAGCCGCCGACATGTGCTTGCTTGAGCCTTCCCGCCAAAGCCCCGCAGCCCAAGCCCTCGCCCACTTCATCGAAGCCCGCATGGCCGAACGCAAAGACGCCGCGAAAGCGTTTTGAGGAATTGGCTTTGCACGGGTGATGGTGTCATGGCGGGTGAAGGGGTGTGTCACAAAAACTTGGAAGCGGTTTGATGATCCATTTTGGTGAAACAGGGTTTTCACCAAAATGGGTCCAGATGGAAACTCCCCCTTCAGTCCGCTTCGCGGCCAGCTTCCCCATGAATGGGGAAGCGGCATGTCCCAGCTATTGCCACATGCCGCTTCCCCGCTCGCGGGGAAGCTCTGGCGAAGCCAGTGAAGGGGTGTTTCAGAAAGCTTTGAAGCGGTTTGGTGACCCTTCCGGCCCACGAAACCGCAAACGAAATTGTTTCTGCGACATCTGGATAGTCAAGTGCGCAGCTTCGCTGCGTCGCAAGCGATCCGTTTTCGAAGAAAACGGACACT
>NZ_JADCBK010000098.1 GCF_020253525.1 Aquidulcibacter sp. | reverse complement strand
AGCGCATCAAGCGCAGAACCATCCAGCACCGCCGCTTGATGCATCACCAAAACGCAGCTTAACCTTAACCACAGATGGGCCAGATACTCCGTTAGACAGCGTGCAAAGCGGTCTCAAATGATTTGACGACGGACAATTTCGGTTCCAGCGGCCTTCTCGGTCTCATAGAGGGCCAGACAGCCCGCTTGCAGTTCGTCATTGGGGTATGCGGAGTATGGCTCTTCCCACAAAGCACGCAGGCGTTGTTTGACGTCGGTGAGCGTCAGGGGTGGGCCGGGCAGGGTATTGAGGAAGGCAAGCAAGCCCTCGATAGGTATCCAGCATGGGACGGCAGCCTTAGCCACATCGTCTCTGCGGCCATCCCATTTCGTCCAAACTGAGCCTGCTCTATCAAATACTGTAACGAGTTCCTTGGCCAGTTTTTGCAGATTATGCGGATCACGCAGGTGCCGAAGTGACGGGCTGCGCACGTACTCAGCTAGGGCGGATATTACGGCGTAGATCCGATCATTACTCATGCGTGCGTCCCTGCTTCCGGTAAAGCCTGAAGCTTAAATTATTCCGCGAAGATCCAGAACGTTCCAGTTCATCCCGGGGGATACGAGATAATAAAGGTCAGGATTACCGGTGAAAAACTGAGACCCTATGAATTTTTTGCAGTCAACCAAACTGCGTCGGCGCCAAGCTCGGGCCAGCCAATCGCGCGGCTTGCCCTTGCAGCGGCTTCCGCACCCGTAAGGCTGTTGTCCCAACGTGCAGCGATGATGCGCTGGCCCGTGAAATCCCCTGCTGCGTCGGAGACAAGCCAAGTCAAGGGTGGGCCCATGACGCTTGGCCTCAGCATCGCATCCCTGGCCCAGCCTGACTCGGCGCCAATGAAAGGCGTATCAGTGGGGCCACCTGGGATCAGAACATTCACCGTGACGCCAGTGCCAGCCAACTCCGCTGCCCACACTGCCGAGCTGGCCTCCAGTGCCGCTTTGGTGGCGCCATAGGGCAATACGCGTAGCATAGTGCGGAAGGAAGTGGTGTTATTGATGATCCGTCCCCAGCCAGCCTCACGCATCATTGGCACGGCCGCACGCGTCAACAGCATTGGGGCTGTGACATTAATGGCAAAGAAGCGATCCCAGACCGGTCCGCTGAGCTCCTCAAGGCTAGGCAGTCTGGTTTCCGCATCGGGGCGCAGGCTGGATACGCCAATACCCGCATTGTTCACGAGCACTTCGACGCGGCCAAAATGGGAGATGGCGGCGGCCATGCCCGCTTCGCATCCCTTTGCCGTTGAAAGATCCGCTTCAATTGCGTGCAAATTTGGACGGGCACCATGCGCCCTCAGCAACGCATCCAGGCCCTTCGCATCGTAATCAAGTGCGGCAATGCGGTGTCCGGCAACGAGAAGCGATGCCACCATGGCGCGTCCGATGCCACCAGCCGCACCAGTAATAAGGACAATACGTGATGTCGTTCCAGCCATGGTATGTATCCCCTCGAGTTGAGGTCAGCTTAGGCTGCGTTGATCAGGAGACAAAGAGGCAGTTCCACTTACTAGCCAGTGGCGTATCCAAAGTCAGACCGCAGGTGGGCCTTTACTCCGTAAGTCATCGCGCCAATGATCTTCAAATGAGTCGACGACGGAAAGGCGCAGTGGTCTTTCGTCTGTGTGGCATGAAACTTCGGAGCGGTTGATTGTAAGCCCGATAAATCATTCCCCGCCACCGGGCGCTATCAAGGCTTCGAAGTGCTGCCGCATACGTGCGGCATTTGCGGCTTTCCCAGTGAATAAGGCGAACGCATCCGCGGCCTGGAACACCGCCATTCCTCCTCCCCCCATGCCTTGGCAGCCAAGTGCCTGTGCAGCACGTAGCCAAGCGGTCTCAAGTGGGAAATAGATGACATCGGCGACCCAGTGTTGTGCTCTGAGCATTTTGACCGGTAATGGCATTCCAGGTATTTTCAACATCCCAACGGGTGTTGCATTCACTATGCCATCAGCGGCGCAAACTTCACCTGCCAAGTCATCAGCTAGGAAGGCGCGCCCCTCTCCAAATTTTGCCGTTAAAGCAGCGAGAACCGCAGCAGTCCGGCCAGAATCCACATCGAATATCATAAGGCGCCTCACGCCAAGCGTGAGTAGCGCGTAAGCAACCGCCGCCCCGGCGCCCCCAGCTCCCAAAAGAACTACTCTGTCCAAAGCGACGGAGGAAAGACCACGTTGGAAGGCGGCGGCGAAGCCTGACCAATCCGTATTGTGGCCTATTCTTCGTCCATTATGCAGTAGCACCGTATTGACCGCCCCTAACGCCCGAGCATCATCTGATAGCTCATCAAGGAGTGGGATGACTGCTTGTTTGCAAGGGTATGTGATATTGAGCCCAGTGAAGCCCATTCTTTCCGCTGCGCGAAGCAGGTCTGGTAATGCCTGTGAGTCCAAGCCAAGCACGTCAAAATCTATCTTGCGGTAGATGAGACGGAGTGACTGCTCAGCCCCCTCCCGTTCATGCATTGTGGGTGTCAAGGATGCGCCAATTCCGGCGCCAATCAGGCCTAGTTGTAGTGCAGGCCAGGAATCGGGCAGGGCCATCAGGAAAACCTCACATTTTCTGTTCCAATCAAGCTTCACGCCACCGGCTGTCAAGAAGGTTCTTGGGTTCTATTGCCCCAAAAGGAGCCGTGGCTTAAAACCCCGGATCCAATGCATAAGCGCCCAGCCATATTGCATGTTTTCGGGAGGAAGCCATTATGAACCCAACCATCCAACGTCGTGCCGCTATCGCGGGCGCCGCAGCCCTTGCCCTTGGCTCTGCTAGTACAAGCAAAGCACAGGGACGCAAGCGCATTCGCTTTGCTGCCGTATTCTCAGACCAAGATATGCGCGCTGAAGCCATGCGTGGTTTTCAAGGTGATTTGCAATCCGAATTTGATGTTGAGCTTCATCTGAATGCGACCCTGTTTCGTCAGGGCACAGAGATAAACGCGCTACAGCGCGGCAATCTGGAAATGGCCAATCTCGCACCGCAAGATTTATCACGTCAGATCCCCGCCTGGTCTGTCATGGCAT
The DNA here is from genome assembly GCF_020253525.1 of Aquidulcibacter sp. Lineage (GTDB taxonomy): Bacteria > Pseudomonadota > Alphaproteobacteria > Caulobacterales > Aquidulcibacteraceae > Aquidulcibacter. Next base: position 3,172 of record NZ_JADCBK010000098.1, on the reverse strand, counting down.
CTGCTTATCTTTTCCGTGACGCGGAACACATGCGCAAGGTTTTTGCGTCTGATATCGGACGCGACTTCAATCGCATGGCCCGTGAGCAATTGAATATTCAAGTGCTTGGGCCATTGTATTTCGGCACGCGACACGTCAATTTGCGACCGCGCAAACGTATTTCTACACCGGCTGACATGGCTGGCATTAAGCTTCGTATGCCGCCCGGTGAAACTTGGCAGTTCTTGGGTGAAGCGCTTGGGGCCAGCCCGACGCCGGTAGCCTTCGCGGAACTCTATACTGCCCTGCAGACAGGCACGGTGGATGGGCAAGATAATCCATTGCCAACCAGCAGGACGATGCGGTTTCACGAAGTGACGACGCAATTCGTGCTGACAAGCCATGTCGTGGCATATGACATGCTGTGCATGTCGTCACGTTTTTGGGACGGGTTGACCGAAGCGCAGCGCAATGCAGTGCAGGCGGCGGTGAATAAGGCGGTTGACGCAAGTACGCAGCGGCACCTGGCACAAGAGCAGGAAATGATTACGTTCTTCCGCGGTCAAGGTCTTGAGGTGTATGAGCCGAACATCGCCGCTTTCCGTGCGGAAGCGCAGCGCCGGTATTTGGCCTCCACACAGTCCCAAACCTGGCCCAGTGGCATTCTGGATCGTATCAACGCGATCCGTTGATGGGACTACTGGGCGGCATCCTTGGCTTTGCGCGGCAGCGGGCAGAAAACCTGCTCGCCGCGCTTCTCGCGGTGATGTTCGGCGCTTTCCTACTGCAAATCTTCACCCGATACGTCACCGCCGCCCCTTTGAGTTGGACCAGTGAGGTATCAACCTTCGCATGGCTTTGGGGAATCCTTTGGGGGGCTGCGCTCGTACTGCGCGATGATGAAGAAATTCGTTTCGATCTGATCTATAGTCGGATGCCCCAATCGATCCGCCGTAGCTTCGATGTCTTGGCAAGTGGCGCTGTCGTATCGGTGTTCACCTACTCCCTGCCAGCGATGGCGGACTATGTTTTTTTCATGAAGGTTGAGCGCTCTGCCTATCTTGGGATCCGCATGGATTGGGCTTTTTCCGTATATTTGATCTTTGCTATCGCCATGATCATTCGCCATTCTGCCATTATGCTGCGTAGTCTTTTCCCAGCATTGGGTGGCGCGCGTTCATGAGTGCCTTTGCGATTTGCATCATCACCCTTATTGGGCTGTCGGTTCTTGGATTGCCGATTGGGCTCGCAATGATCACTGCTTCCATCCTGTATCTTGCAGCGTCGGGGCAGGACATGTCGTTGGCTGCGGAGCAGTTGCTCAATGGGCTGAATGGCAGTTACGTTCTGTTGGCTGTGCCACTCTTTATTTTTTCCGCAGCTTTAATGAATGCGGGAAGCATGACTGATCGCTTGCTGCGGTTCTGTAACCTGCTTGTTGGGCGTTTCCGTGGCGGGCTTGGTCATGTGAACGTCGTCCAAAGTGTAATCTTTTCAGGCATGTCAGGTTCAGCCATCGCCGATGCGGCCGGTAGCGGCAAACTGATTATTGATATGATGCGTCGCGGGAATGCCTATACGGCGAGCTATGCAGCGGCCATCACGGCGGCGACGGCGGTGATTGGACCGATCATCCCGCCAAGCATCCCCATGGTGCTTTACGCGCTGATTTCGGATGCCTCCATCGGATACCTATTTCTAGGAGGCGTCATTCCTGGGTTGCTGATGGCCACTGCGCAGATGGGCGTTAATACTTGGATGGCGCATCGCCATGGTTTTCCGATTGCGGAACGGGTGCCGCTACGTGAATTGCCACGTCTGACCTGGGATGCTCTGCCTGCCCTATTGATGCCGGTGATACTACTGGGGGGCATCTATGGCGGTGTGATGACCCCAACAGAAGCCGCGGCAGTTGCGGCAGCCTATGCCTTCCTGGTCGCCGCGCTGCTCTATCGGTCGCTCTCCCTTCGGGAAGCCTACGGCACAGTGCTTGAAAGTGCACGTTCCACCGCGGCAATCGGCATGCTGATCGCGGGTGCGCTTGCCTTCAATTATGTTGTGGCAAGCGAAAACATTCCGACAACCGTGCGCAGCTTGCTCGCGGGATACGAGCTATCACAATGGCAGTTTCTGCTTGCAGTAAACATTCTGCTCCTGGTGTTAGGCTGCCTCTTGGAAGGCAGCACCATCCTGTTGGTAGTGGTGCCTGTACTTATCCCAACAGCACAAGCGCTTGGCATTGATATGGTGCATTTTGGCGTTGTGGTTGTGGTCAATATCATGATCGGGTTGGTGACACCTCCATATGGTCTTTTGCTCTTCATTGTGGCGAAGCTTTCAGATAGCTCGATAGGCGCCGTTACCCGCGACAGCCTACCCTTTATTCTGGTCATGATCGTGTCTCTCGCGGCCATTACGGCAATACCAGACCTTGTGCTGTGGCTCCCGCGCCAGTTCGGGTATCAGGGATAAAGGAAATTTGGTTTGATGCGCGTGCTCGGGGTGGGAACCGCTGGATGTAAAGCAGATGCGTCGCCTTCTGGCTAACCGCTGTCTGCGCCCCACCTTGCGCCTGAGCTGACTGATCGTGCCCTTTGCGCCTTTGCTGTGAGCAGGAGGCGGCTGTGGTGGATGATATTGTGACTGAGAGCACTCGAAAGAACGCTCCTTCGACTACTCGGCGATCGTTGGTGGAGGTTGTGACGCGCGGTGAGCCTCGGCGAATTTGGGTCCGAGGATGCACGCGCGTGTATTTTTGCTGAGGCGCAGACAAGCGGTTAGGGCTTAACTAGGGTGGTTTGCTGTGCATCCGGCTCGGAACGCACAACAGCATCCGGTCACCAAGGCGCTTCCTGGGCCTGGGCGGGCTGGTTGTTGAGCACATCGGGTAACGTGATCAGGTCAGCCAGTTCCTCACAGCCGAGGGTTTCCCGGGAGAGCAGAGCGTCGACGACGCGCGTGAGGCTCGGGAGATTAGAAGTTAACATTGCGTGCGCGTCCTGGTACGCGCGCGTCAGCAGGGCGTTTACTTCCCTTGTAACCGTTGTCTGTATCCATCGTAACCGCTGTCTGCGCCCCACTATCTTTTACCTTGACTGTTTAGGTTCTGCTCTGCGTCGGCTCATGCAGCAAGTTCAGCGCGCTTGGCATCGCGCCAGGCCCATGGCAGCAGCGCTGCAAGACTGCGGCTGCT
>NZ_JADCBK010000097.1 GCF_020253525.1 Aquidulcibacter sp. | reverse complement strand
CCAGTAATGATCTGGTCCACCAAAATCCCGGCGGTGACAGAGCCTTGGAAGTCTGAGGTCTCGCCATCGGAATAGCCAGCCCGCATGAAGCCCGTTACGGCGCGGCCAGAGTCGGACTCAAAAATGGGCTGTTCTACGAGGCCATAAATGCCCCATGGATTGATTTCGCCCGCAGGCCCACCCGATTTAAAGGCTGGGGCCTTATCGGTGTAACGCCACGCACCCACAGCAAGTAGGCCTTTGCTGGTTAAACCAGCCTCAGCAATGGTGAGGGCACCTTCGTTGAAATTATTGGATGAGCCAGGATCGCCCCAATTATGGGCGCGTGCCCCAAAGATGCCCAAGCGCACATAGCTGTCTTTGGTGGGATTAATGGTACCAACCAAGGCCAAAGCCGTTGAGGGGAAAATCGCAGGCCCATTGCTGCCAGTGGCCGCCAGTTCTGTGCCAATCCCAAAGGGAGGGCCAACCAACAGACCCGACGCATCGGTTGCGTAAAATTGGGAGTTCAGATCGATATAGCCAAAGGAAACCGCACCTGCCTCACCAAACTTCTTCTCGAAGGCAAATTCATAGATTTTGAAGCGGCCATCGGCGACTTCAATGTTGGAAACACCTTCCAAAGTGCCGATGGCATCATTGGGCCGATCACCTGAATTGCCCAGCACATTCATGTAGAAGGTGGTGCCGGTCAGACCAAAGGCTTTCTCAAGGTCCCATGTCAGCATGACATTGACGTTGTCGAGATAATAGGACTTGCCATCAGCCGCGCCCTTGTGCGCTGTGACGAGTTCGCCCGTATATTCGGCTTCGATGGAAAGACCGCTCGGTTCTAGCGCCCCGCGAAGGCCATCAAGTGGCTTCCCGCCTTCGGCAAGAGCAGGTGTTGCGACCTGAAATAGGGTCAAGAGACCCCCAATGGCCATTGTCTTCATCCGGAGTTTCATCGTCTGTTTCCCCCGCTCTTCTGGCGACTGATACGACTTTGAGCGGCTCCACCACGGTATTTTCTGTTTCTTCGGTGGAGTTGGTCGGCATCACCATCGACATGCGATCGGATGCGATCTCAAAGGCGTGGTGCGTGTGTTCAAACTTCCTGACTCTGCTCCGTGAGGAGCTGCCTCTAACTGCCGCTAGGGTAACCGTAAAATGCTTAATAAATGGATATTACTCGTAGGTGCTGCTCAATATTCGATAGATTGTATTAATGTATACAATAAATGAAGCTGCCAAAGTTGTACCAATTCAAGGCTCTGAATTTATCAGCGAGCTGTGTTTTTGACCTGTGGTTACCTGAAGAAAAAGCGGGGGAGGGCGGAAAATTGATTCGCGACCCTTTCTTTGCGGCCTTCGCACAGAACTTATTGTATAGATAGAATTTATTGAAAAAAGTTATTTAATCAATTTGCTTTTGTGAAAAACGCCCCTATATGGCCCTCGTGCCGTTGCGATGATGAAACGGCCTTGGAGAAAAATAATGTTAACTGTTGGCGATACCCTCCCAGAATTCACCGTCACCGGCGTAAAGCCTGGCTTCAAAGCTCATGAAGAAAATGGCGAAAGCGCTTTCTTCGAAATCAACCAGAACAGCTTCGAAGGTAAGTGGAAGCTGATCTATTTTTACCCCAAGGATTTCACCTTCGTCTGCCCAACCGAAATCGTTGGTTTTGACAAATTGGTGGGCGAATTTGCCGACCGCGACTGCGTGGTGCTCGGCGGCTCGACCGACAATGAGTTCTGCAAACTGGCTTGGCGCCGTGAGCACCCAGATTTGGCCAACATGAAGCAATATGCCTTTGCTGACACCAAGGGCACCTTGGTTGATGGCTTGGGCGTTCGTGAAAAGGACGCTGGCGTTGCTTTGCGCGCAACCTTCTTGGTCGACCCAAACAATGTCATCCAGCATGCCTCGGTCAACAATTTGAACGTCGGTCGCAACCCAGACGAAATCCTGCGCTTGCTCGACGGTTTCCAAACCGACGAATTGTGCCCCTGCAACCGCCCAGCCGGCGGCGCAGTGCTCTAATTCAGTCTTAAGGCGCGTCGGATGGTGGGCGAGCCTGTCCATCCGACGCCCTTTTTGTATCTACCTCCCCGCAACTTGCTGCCCCAAGGATTGCTGCCATGACGCTCGAACAATTGCGCGAACTCATTCCCGACTATGCAAAAGACATCCGCTTGAACCTCGGTTCATTGGCCAATGAAACAACCCTTACCGACCAGCAAAAGTGGGGGGCCTTTTTGGCTTCTGCGGTTGCGATTGGTCAGCCCCAAGTCGTCAAAGCTTTTGAGGCCGAAGCTGCGGCGCGCTTGACCCCGCAAGCTATGGATGCCGCGCGCGCGGCTGCCGCCATCATGGCGATGAATAATGTCTATTATCGCTCGCTCCATTTGCTTTCTAATCACGAGTATCAAACCCTGCGGGCTGGGTTGCGCATGAATGTGCTGGCCAATCCAGGCGTTGAGAAAGTTGACTTCGAATTGTGGAGCCTCGCGGTTTCGGCCATCAATGGCTGCGGCATGTGCCTCGACAGCCATGAAGTGGAATTGAAGAAGCACGCGGTTCCGGCCCTCAACATCCAAGCTGCTTTGCGCATTGCCTCGGTTGTTGCGGCAGCAAGTGCCGTTCTGCGCTCGATCCACTAAGCGCGTCTCATCATCCGATTCAGGGCGCGCTGGCTTGAGGCTGGCGCGCCTTTTTGTTTCTAAAAGTCAAAGCTGATCTGATCGCTTTTTGGCGTCGGCTTCTTACGCGCTTTGGCTCTAGCTTCGGTGACTTGTTTAATCCCAGACTTGCGGCTGCCATGTTGTTCTTGGATGACATGGGCCAGTGCCCGGTGGCCATCGCCTTTGCGGACACGGTGGATTTCAGCCCGCGCAAACGCCCCTGCCGCAACATGGTCAACCAAGCGCGCAGGATAGGATGGCGGAAGGTCTTCGGCGGCTGCCTTCCAAGGTTCATGGATCAAGGGCGTTGGCAAATGGGCAAGTTCGGGCACCCAGCGTCGAATGAAATCGCCATCTGGGTCCTGATCGAGCGATTGTTTGACTGGATTATAGACGCGCGGCGTGTTGATGCCGGTGGTGCCCGATTGCATTTGCGCTTGGCTATAATGAATGCCGGGCTCAAAATCGGTGAATTGTCGGGCTAGCAGCTTTGCCGGCAGTCGCCAGTCCAGCCACAGGTGGTAGCTCGCAAAGCTCAT
>NZ_JADCBK010000096.1 GCF_020253525.1 Aquidulcibacter sp. | reverse complement strand
TGGAAGCGCGCCATCGCCAGTCAGATGGAGCAAGCCATTGTTGAGCGGACGACGATTGATCTGGTTGATGCCAATGGTCGCGCAGGCTTGCGCGCCACCGGCCAAGTCGTGTTGTTCGATGGGTTCTTTGCGCTCTACCAAGAAGGGCGCGATGATGAAGAAGATGAAGATAGCCGCCGCCTTCCCAATCTGAAGGCCGGCGATTCTGTTGTGGCCACCGACATTGCCGCCACCCAGCATTTCACCGAGCCGCCGCCGCGCTATTCTGAAGCAACCTTGGTCAAAAAGATGGAAGAGCTGGGCATTGGTCGGCCTTCGACTTATGCCTCGGTCCTAACTGTGCTGCGCGACCGCGAGTATGTGCATATGGACAAGAACCGCTTCATCCCAGACGACAAGGGTCGTTTGGTGACGGCCTTCTTGGAGAACTTCTTCGCCAAATATGTCGAATATGACTTTACCGCAGACCTAGAACAGCGCCTCGACCTCGTCTCCTCTGGTGATTTGGGGTGGCGGATTTTACTGCGTGAGTTCTGGGAAGACTTTTCCAAGGCGATTGCCGATACGGGCGACTTGCGCACCTCGCAAGTCCTAGATGCCATTAATGACTCGCTTGGCCCCCATATTTTCCCCGATAAGGGCGACGGGTCCGACCCGCGGGCCTGCCCCTCCTGCGTAGATGGTAGGGTGTCGCTTAAGACCAGTAAGTTTGGCGCTTTCATCGGCTGCTCCAACTATCCCGAATGCCGCTACACCCGCCAATTGACCGCCCCATCGGGCGACTCCCCTGAAGCCAGTGGCGACCGCAATTTGGGCTCTGATCCTGAAACCGGCCTCGATGTCTGGCTGAAAGCTGGCCGCTTTGGGCCTTATGTCCAATTGGGCGACGGTGAAAAGCCCAAGCGCTCGTCACTGCCAAAAGGCTGGTCAGCCGCAGACCTCGAGCTTGAGCGGGCCTTACGCCTCTTGTCCTTACCACGCACGGTGGGTGCCCACCCCGAAGATGGTGAGCCCATTGTCGCCAATCTGGGCCGCTTTGGCCCCTATGTGCAGCATGGCAAGACCTATGCGAATGTCGGCACGATTGAAGATGTGTTTGAGATCGGGCTCAACCGTGCCGTCACCGTGCTGGCTGAAAAGCTGGCAGGTGGTGGCCGTCCCCAGCGGACTGCCGCTGCCGCCTTGCAGGAATTTGCTGCCCCGGCCGAAGGGGGTCCAGTCATCAAAGTAATGGCGGGTCGGTATGGCCCCTATGTGACCGATGGCACGACCAATGCGACTTTGCCGAAAGGCCAAGATCCTGGCACCATCACGCGGGAAGCGGCCCTCGCCTTGATCGAAGCCCGCGTGGCTATGGTCGGGGTGGGTAAGAAAAAGCCTGCCAAAAAGGCCAGTGCCGCTAAATCTTCCGCAAAGCCCGCCGCGAAAAAGGCTGCAACAGCTAAAAAGCCTGCCGCGAAAAAGGCCCCTGCCAAAAAGGCGGCGGCTAAAAAGGCGAGCGGTGCATGAAGACGAAGGGTCGTGGCAACGGCCAGAAAGGCAAACCACCGAAAAGGCCGGTGAAGCGCCCCGCCTTGGGTGTGCCAGACAAAGCCACCTTGCTGGCTTTTCTGAATGAAGCCAAGACCGCCATCGGGCCACGTGAAATCGCCATCGCCTTTGGGATCAAGGGTGATGAACGCCGCGCCCTGAAGGCCATGCTGCGTGAGCTGGCCGATGAAGGCGCGATTGCCAAGACCGGTCGCAAGGAAGTTGCCAGCCGCACGGTACCGCCCGAAGGCGGGATGTTCCAAATAATCGAAATCGACAGCCAAGGCGAGCTGATGGCGCGCGCGCTGGGTCGCGAGGATGAGCTGTATGGCCCGCTGGTGCGCCTTGCCAGTACGCGCGCACAAGTCCGCCACGAAGGCCCACCACCGGGCGTGGGCGACCGCTTCATTGGCAAAACCCGCCAAACCCATGAAGGTGAGTATGAAGTCCAAATCATCAAGCGTCTCGGACGGGTGATTGAGCGGGTGTTTGGTGTCTTTATGGCTGCCGATGTCCGCCCGGGCCAAGCGGGCTCTGGGGGTGGCAGGCTGGTGCCCGCTGACAAGAAACAACGCCATGAATTGATGATTTTGCCGGAGCACGCCAAGGGTGCGCGCAATGGCGATTTGGTTGCCGCACGCTTATTACCCCATCGCGGCTATGGCCCGAAGAAAGCTGAAATTATTGAAATTTTCGGCAATAACGAAAATCCAAAAGCCGCCTCGATTTTAGCGATTGCTGCCCATGGAATTCCGATGGGCTTTACCGCTGAAGAGGAAGAAGAGGCTGAAGCCGCTGGCCCTGCCCCATTGGGGAATCGGGAAGATTTGCGCCATATTCCGTTGGTCACCATCGACCCAGATGACGCGCGCGACCATGATGATGCGGTCTATGCGGAAGCTTTGCCCGGTGGCGGTCATAAGATTTTGGTCGCGATTGCTGACGTCGCCCATTATGTCACGCCGGGCTCTGCGCTCGATGAAGGCGCCCTGATGCGCGGCAATTCGGTTTACTTCCCGGACCGGGTTGTGCCCATGTTGCCAGAACGTCTGTCGGCGGACTTATGCTCGCTGATGGATGGGGTAGAGCGGCCCTGTTTGGCCCTTGAGATCAGAATTGATGCCGGTGGCAATAAGCATAGCCACCGCTTCTTGCGCGGCCTGATGAAGAGTGCTGCCAGCCTGACCTATACCCAAGCGCAAATGGCCATTGATGGCATGCCAGACGCGGTAACCGCGCCCTTGCTCGACACGGTGCTGAAGCCGCTCTGGGCCGCATATCGGGCGCTGGAAAAGGCGCGAGACCAACGTGAGCCGCTTGAGATCAATAGCCCAGAACGCAAGATCATTCTCTCGCCCGAAGGCAAAGTTCTCTCCATTGGTCTGCGCGAGCGCTTTGATGCCCACCGCCTGATTGAGGAAATGATGATCCTCTCCAATGTGTGTGCGGCAGAAACATTGGAAGAAAAGCGCTCGCCCTTGATTTATCGCGTGCATGATCAGCCAAGCGAAACCAAGCTCGCCGCTTTGGGCGATTTTCTGGCGACCGTGAATATGAAATGGGCCAAGGGCCAACCGCCCAGCCCTGCCCGCTTTAACCGCGTGCTGGAACTGGCCGCACCAACTGAGCATGCCGAAATGATCAATGAGATCGTTCTGCGCACACAAGCTCAAGCGATTTATGGCACCGATAATTTAGGCCACTTCGGCCTCAATTTACACAAATATGCCCATTTCACCTCGCCCATTCGCCGCTATGCCGATTTAATTGTCCACCGGGCGTTGATCAGCGCTTTAGGCTTAGGCGAAGATGGTTTGAAGAAAACGAGCCCCGAGCAGCTTAAAAAGATCGCTGAAGCCATTACCGCGACCGAGCGGCGCGCCATGGCGGCCGAGCGCGAAGCCACCGACCGCTATGTGGCAGCCTT
>NZ_JADCBK010000095.1 GCF_020253525.1 Aquidulcibacter sp. | reverse complement strand
CGGCTTGGGGATTTTCAGCCAATTGCTGGCCCTTATAGCTTTCCAGATTGGTATAAAAAACAAATCCTTGCTGGTCAAAATCCTTCAAAAGCACCATGCGCACGTCCGGCAGACCCGTCGTGTCGGCGGTCGCCAATGCCATCGCATTGGGATCATTTATCTCCTTTTCCTTGGCCTCTTTCAGCCATGTGCCAAACAGCTCAAATGGGTCAGAATCAGGGTCGAGCATAGGCACGGTATCGACAGCTGCGGCTTGATACTCGGCCTCAGACGGGGTCGGGGGGATCAGGGTGTTGGAGGTCATGAGCGCTATGTAGTGCACCGCCTGCCAATCGCCAACTCGCGGCCTCAAATGGACCTCACGGGGACTTGAAGAATTGCGCTGCCATGCCTGCAGAAATCACGCGTCAAAAGATGAAATTTAACGATCGAATTTACACGTCGTTAACCGTGCCGAGGCGATGGTCTGCCGATGTCTTCACCCTATGCCATCCTCGGGCTTGAGCCCAATGCTGATCCCCGTGCCGCCAAGGCCGCGTTTCATGCTGTCGCTAAATCCTGCCACCCCGATGTGAATTCGGACCCCCAGGCACGACAACGCTTTGAAGAGGCCCGTGAAGCTTACCGTGTGATCACCTTGGGTGCGGCTTCGGCAGATATTGGCCGCGTCGGCAGCCCGCGTGCTGGTCGCATGACGGAAATTGATCTTGAAGTTTCGGTTTGGATCGCGGCTCGGGGCGGTTCTGTCAAAGGCTCCTGCCCGCTGGGTAAAGCCAGTGTCCGTGTCCCGGCTGGTGCACGATCTGGCGACCGCATCATTGCCCGCATTGGCAAGACGGATGTGGCGTGCGTGATCCGTATTGAAGACACCGACGGTTTTGAGATTGATGGCGGCAACATCGTGACCACACTGACGCTTTCGGCTGCCCAAGCGAAGTCTGGCGGTGGGGTTGAGATCGAAACACCCATGGGTCGTTTACGCCTGAATGTACCCAAAGAAACCCAAGACGGTGACCGCCTTTTGGTCGCTGGCCGCGGCTTGCCCGCCACCAATGGCAGGCCCGCAGGGGACCTCTATCTTGACGTCGAAATCATCGAAACCATGACAGATCGTGCGGTGGCAGCCTTGGACAAAATCCTTGCCAAAGCCCGTCGCCCGCGCGCTGGCGGTGGCCTATTCGGTCAAGATCAAGTCGCCTAAGGGTGCGCTAAACCGGCTTTAAAAAGATTACTTCGGCTGCGCCATAACTGCGGCTATCAATTGTTTCATAGCCTTCAGCCTGAAGCGGAACCTCGCCTCGACCGCGCTCCAGCATGATGAGCGCCTCATCGTGCAACCAGCCCTGCCGCAACCCTTTAAGTGCCGCCACATCAAAGCCTTTGGCATAGGGCGGATCAAGAAACACCAAATCAAAAGGGCCATTGGCTGAGGCAGGCATCGCCCCCAAATCCGTCGCATCACGCTTCCAGACGCGGCTTATGCCTTGGGCCGAACATGCCTCAATATTGGTTGCGAGAGCCGCCCTCGCCGCGGGGTCGGTATCGACGAATAAACAATGTGCTGCGCCGCGTGATAAGGCCTCCAAGCCCAGCCCGCCTGTTCCGGCAAATAAATCCAGCACCTTCGCGCCCGCTAGGCCGGACGACCATGGCGCGTGCTCCAAGATATTGAAAATAGCTTGACGCGCCCGATCCGAGGTAGGCCTTGTTGCATCCCCGGCAGGCGCAACCAAGGCCTTCCCTTTCCACCGCCCTGAAACAAGTCGCATAAATCCAGCCTCTAAGTCGTCTTAGCCAAATGGCGATCAAGCTTTTCGTGCAATTGGGCAAGATGTTGACGCAGCATGGCAATTTCATGCTCGGCCTTCACATTGACCTCATAATCCATACGGGTGGTCAGGCGATCTTTCTCGGCTTGGCGATTTTGGGCCATCATGATGATGGGCGCTTGGATGGCTGCCAGCATCGATAGGATCAGGTTCAAGAAAATGAAAGGATAGGGGTCAAAGCGGGCTTGACCGTGCAAAATGACCAAGTTCAACAGCGCCCAGATGAACAGAAAAATACCAAAACTGATCACAAAACCCCACGAACCGCCGACTTCCGCGACCCGATCTGCCAGCCTCTGTCCAAAAGTGGTTTGCAACTCAAATGCTTCGTTTGCATCCTGTGTGCTATGAACCCGGTGCGCAATGGCGCACACCAAAGCTTGGTCCTTCGCAGAAAGTCGCGCAAACCCACCCTCTTCGAGGAGGATTTGGCCCAACATATGCGCCTGGCTAGGGGGCAGATCAGCAGGAATTGTCGCTGAAGTGTAAGATTGGGTCATGATGGGGGCTCCAAATCAGGCTAATCATCTCTATATGACAGAGATGCGAACCACAATTTTTTAGGATCGGTCCCATGGCAGCAGTCACCATCTATACCAAGTATTTTTGCCCCTATTGCGAGCGGGCCTTAGCTCTTTTGGAAAAGAAGGGTGCCGATATCACCAATATCGAAGCCGCTTCCAATCCAGAGATCCGCGCCAAGATGAATGAATTATCGGGGCGCAACACGTTTCCACAAATTTTCATCGGCGGAACCCATATTGGCGGCTGCGATGACTTGATGGCACTGGAGGCCAAGGGTGGCCTCGATCCACTCTTGAGCGCCTAGCCTTGGTTAAGGTCGCGCTCCTCCAATTGCGCACGCCGGCACGCTTGGATGCCGCGCGTGCACAGCTTGAACCCTTATTGACCCGCGCCGCCAAGGCTGGGGCCAAGCTGATCGTGACACCCGAAGGCACCAATATCCTACAACGCGACCGGGCCCGCTTTGATGAAGCGGCCCTTTTTGAGGATGAGCCAGAGGCGCTGGATTGGTATGGTGAACAAGCCAAGGCCCATGGCGTGCATCTGCTCATCGGCTCGGCCCTGTTAAAGCGGCGCAGCGGCAAAGCAGCCAATCGCAGCCATTTGTTTGGCCCAGACGGCAGCCTCTTGGCCACCTATGACAAAATTCATCTGTTCGACGTGAATTTGGGTGCCGGGCAAGAAACACGCGAAAGCCATGCCTATGAGCCGGGCGACAAAGCGGTCGTGGTGGAAACAGACTTTGGCACGTTGGGCCTGACCATTTGCTATGATGTGCGCTTCCCACATTTGTATCGGGACTTGGCAAAAGCCGGTGCCCAGATCATCGCGGTACCCGCAGCCTTTACTGCCCCCACCGGCAAAGCGCATTGGCATACGTTGTTGCGCGCCCGCGCGATTGAGACGGGTGCCTTCATTCTTGCCGCCGCCCAAGGTGGTAATCATGAAGATGGCCGCGCCACTTTCGGCCACAGTCTGATTATTTCGCCATGGGGTGAAATCATTGGTGAACTTCCTCACGATAATCTGGGTGTGTTGTTTGCCGAACTCGATCTCGAGCGCGTCAGCAGCGCCCGTGAAAAAATTCCCTGTTTGACCCATGACCGTGACTATCAAAGCCCATGATTAAATATGCGCTTCGCTGTGATCAGGCCCATGATTGGGAGGCCTGGTTTGATTCCATCTCAGGCTATGAGGCCCAGGTCGAACGCGGCTTGGTTGAATGCCCCGTATGTGGCTCAAAGGCCGTTGAAAAAGCGCCAATGGCCCCAGCAGTCCTGTCGTCAAAATCAGACCGCCCTGCCCCACCTGCCGCTGCGGACGCCCCGGTGCCGCTGGCCAATGGCCCGGATACATTAAGCTTGCCAGAGCCCGTCAAAGCCTTCTTCCAGGGCTGGAAGGAACATATCGAGAAGAATTACGATTATGTTGGCGACGCCTTTGCCAAAGAAGTGCGCGCCATGCATGAAGGCGAGACAGAAGAGCGCCTCGTCTATGGCCAAGCGACGGCCAAAGAAGCCAAAGAGCTGATTGAGGATGGTATTTCCGTCGCACCCTTGCCTGCACTTGCAACCCCAAAGCCCGTCCGCGGGTATCATTAAGGCGCCAGACTTTGGCTGTGGGTGGACCCCCCTCAGCAATTGACAGCCAAGCCCATGTGTCTGACTCTCCATCTTTCGAAGAGGGAGAATGGGCATGAATCGACGCGATCTATTGGCACTTGGGTCGGCGAGCCTATTGGGCGGGCCGGTTCTCGCCTCAAGCCCCTCAACCCGTACCATTTTAACGGGCGGCCCCATCTATACAGGCGTGGGGGCCCAAGCCCCCGCGCAGGCGATTGCGATTGAGGGCAGTCGAATTGTGGCGGTGGGCAGCTTGCGCGCGGTTCGCGCCGCCCTGCCGCGTGCTAAGGAGATTGATCTGGCCGGGGCAGCCGCTCTACCGGGCCTCGTCGACAGCCACGCCCATATGACGGGGATTGGCTTGCGTGAAATGACGTTGAACCTTGATAGCGTCAAATCCATTGCCGAGCTTCAAGCCAAGCTTGCCACTTGGGCGGCGCAAAATCCAACGGGGCCAATTGCCGGGCGTGGCTGGATTGAAACCCATTGGCCCGAAGGCCGTTTCCCAACCCGCCAAGATGTGGATGCGATTGTGCCAGACAGGCCCTTGCTTTTGGGTCGTTCTGATGGCCATGCCGCGTTGGCAAATTCGGCCTTGCTGAAACTGGCCGGGATTGATGCAAGCACCCAAAGCCCTGCTGGCGGGCAAATCTTGAAAGATGCCTCGGGCGAGCCAACAGGCATGCTGATTGATAATGCCCAAGCTCTGGTTGAAAGCCGGATGCCAACGGCAACGCCAGACATGATCCGCCAAGCCTTGGTCAAGGCAGACCGCCTTTATACCTCACGTGGATGGACGGGACTGCATAATATGAGCGTATCGGGTGAGGATTTGATCGCATTGAAGGCGCTGGCGCTCTCTGGCGAGGTCCAACTGCGGGTCGATAATTATCTCGACATTCCTTTTGCAGCCGATGTCTTGCGACGCGGGCCCAGTGTGGATGCCACCGGCCGGATCAGCACGCGCGGGGTGAAAATCTATTCCGATGGGGCTTTGGGCTCTCGCGGGGCGGCCCTGCTTGCACCCTATGCGGATGCACCAGATTCAGAAGGCCTATTGTTGACACCAGAAGCGCACGTGCTGGCTGTACTCGAACGAGCGAAAAAGTCCGGTGCCCAAGTGGCCATGCATGCTATTGGCGACCGCGGCAATCGGCAGAGCCTTGACTGGTTTGAAAAAGTGTTGGGCCATGCCAAAACCAATCGCCGCTGGCGGATTGAGCACGCACAAGTGGTCTCGCCACCCGATATGCCACGCTTTGCGAAACTGGGCGTGATCGCCTCGATGCAGCCGTCCCACGCCATTGGCGACCTGTTCTTTGCCCCAGCGCGTTTGGGTCCAGACCGCCTTAAGGGGGCCTATGCTTGGACTAGCCTATTGAAGACGGGTGCCGTTGTATGCGGCGGCTCTGATGCGCCGGTTGAACAAGGCGATCCACGTATTGAATTCTACGCGGCCATCTATCGCCATGCGCTCAATGGCTATGTCGGCCCGGATTGGGGATTGGAGGAGCGCGTCTCCCGTCAGCAAGCCCTCACCATGTTCACGCGATCTGCTGCCTATGCCGTGGGTGCCGAACGCAGCCGGGGCACATTGGCCGTCGGCCAAGCCGCCAGCATCAGCGTCTTCTCGCGTGACTTTATGGCCGCTAAGCCCGCCGACATTCTCGACGCCAAAACCGTCCTCACCATGGTCGACGGCAAGATTGTTTATGAGGGCTAGGGGCGGGTTAGGCGTCGTGATTGTTTAGATTCTATAGACGTTAAACGCCGTATTTTTGATCTCACTGCCAGCGAAGTGCATCTCTTGGATAAGCTTGCGATTGACCTGTCGCTTTGAAAGTCCAAGCGGGCCAATCTTGACCAAGAATCGACCACAATCGCTTAAATGTAAGTTCAGGATCTGCTTATCAGTTCCAAGTTCAATATGTGCGAGAATTCCCTGATAGCCTAGAAATACCCCTCCTTCGCCAATGTTGGTCACAACAAACACAGACACAGCCAATTTTTCTGCGCCCTCTTCTGTCGACTTATCGATAATTGATGACAGCCAACCATAGGATCGGCGCCGAAACCATTTACGAATGCTGACCAGTCTTGAAGCGATTTCAGCCAAAGCCATGGCTATAACACTCGCCATAGCGATCAAGAAGAATGGACCATCCAACTCAAGTTGTGGCCGAACATGAGCGGACCACAGAATTGGCAAAAGCCAAGTCTCGATATCAAGAGTTATGGACGACTCTATTCTAACAAGCGGATATAGAGCGTCATTCACAGCCTCACAGGCGATCAAAGTTGCGTATGCGATAAATGAGATAAAGGTGAAATAACCAAGTGCCTCAACCGAAGTGGTTGGCGGCGGCGCGACGGTTAGCTCTCGACGCAAAGTTCGAAATCGAAACCAAAAATTACCGATTAAACCGGGCAACAAAAACAACAAACCCCAGATAAAGCTGGGCGCTAAATTCATCCGTCACTTCGCTCTAAAGCTGGCTTAACTGTATTCTTATGCGGTGCCTTTGGTTGGCGGCTGACAACCAAAATACCGTCTTCTGTCAGTGTCGATGCTTTGTGGATCGCGGTCCAACTTCCGAACTCCAGAAGTAGTTCTCGCATCTTTCTTACAGCTTCAGCATCATTCATTGGCATGAAGACTACCTTACATCATTTTTTGCATCAAACAAGAAAAACTTGGGTCCGATCACCCACCCCCTGCAATCCATCCCGTCAGCCACTTGGCGTTGGGGCCATGGCTGCCTATAGATTTGCCAACACAATTCTAAGCGGCACGTCAGGTGCCTGGACGGGAAGTTATGGCTAGCGTTAACGACATTCGGACCGCGTTTTTGGACTTTTTCAAATCCAAGGGTCATACAATCATGGCCTCGAGCCCGCTGGTGCCACATAATGACCCGACCTTGATGTTCACCAATGCCGGCATGGTGCAGTTCAAGAACGTGTTCACGGGGGCCGAAAACCCACCCCAACCACCACGTGCGGTGACAAGCCAGAAGTGCGTCCGCGCAGGTGGTAAGCACAATGACCTCGACAATGTCGGCTATACGGCGCGCCACCATACGTTCTTTGAAATGCTGGGCAATTTTTCATTCGGCGATTATTTCAAAGAAGATGCCATCAGCCATGCGTGGGAGCTGTTGACCAAGGATTTTGGCATTAATCCAGCCAAACTGATCGTGACGGTTTATCACACCGATGATGAGGCGCGCGCTCTGTGGCGCAAGATTGCGGGCCTTTCTGATGACCGCATCATCTCCATCCCCACCAGCGATAATTTCTGGTCGATGGGCGATACGGGCCCTTGTGGGCCCTGCAGCGAAATCTTCTATGACCATGGCGACCATATTTGGGGTGGCGTGCCGGGCAGTGCCGAAGAAGATGGTGATCGCTGGATTGAGATTTGGAACCTCGTCTTCATGCAGTTTGAGCGCCATGCCGATGGCAGCCAAACCAGCCTGCCCAAGCCCAGCATTGATACCGGCATGGGGCTAGAGCGGGTGTCGGCCGTCCTGCAGGGCGTGCACGAAAATTATGACATCGACTTGTTCAAAACCCTGATCGCGGCATCTGAAAACCTGACGGGGGTTAAAGCAGAAGGCGATAAGCGCGCCAGCCACCGCGTGATTGCCGACCATATTCGCGCCTCCAGCTTCTTGATCGCCGATGGGGTTACACCTTCCAATGAAGGACGCGGCTATGTGCTGCGCCGTATCATGCGCCGCGCCATGCGCCATGCCCATATGCTGGGAGCAAGTGAGCCATTGCTGCACCGCTTGGCCCCGGTTCTGATCCAAGAAATGGGCGGCGCTTATTCAGAACTGCGCCGCGCAGAAGCTTTCATCACCTCAACGCTCGAACAAGAAGAAGTGCGCTTCCGCCGTACTTTGGGTCGCGGTCTATCCTTGCTTGAAGAAGAAAGCGCAGGCCTGTCCAAAGGCCAAGAATTGTCAGGCAAGGCTGCCTTCCAGCTCTATGACACCTATGGCTTCCCCGTAGATTTGACGCAAGACGTGCTGCGCGCACGCGGGATCGGCGTCGATATGGCAGGCTTCAACGCCGCCATGGACGAGCAAAAGGCTTTGGCACGGGCTGCTTGGGCTGGCAGTGGCGAAGCTGGCACCGATGCCATTTGGTTGACCTTGAAGGATGAACAAGGCGGCAGCGAATTCTTGGGCTATAGCCAAAGCGAAGCCAGTGGCCAGTTGGCTGCCATCATTGTGGGTGGCGCGAAAGTTGATGCGCTGGCCAAAGGTGACAGTGGCGAGCTCGTCTTCAACCAAACCCCCTTCTATGCCGAAAGCGGTGGTCAAGCAGGCGATCACGGTGTGATCCGCTTTGATAATGGTGCCGTTTTCGAAGTCGAAGACACGTTAAAGCGCGCCGGGGCCATCCATGGCCATAAGGGCAAATTGGTAGAAGGCGCGATCAAAGTGGGCGATGCGGCGCTCTTGTCCATCGACACCGCCCGCCGCAATGCCATCCGCGCCAACCACAGCGCCACACACTTGATGCACGCCGCGCTGCAAAACGTCTTGGGCCCGCATGTAACGCAAAAGGGCTCTCTGGTGGAAGCTGATCGCTTGCGCTTTGACTTTGCCCATGGTGCAGGCCTCTCGCGGGCAGAGATTGATGCCATTGAGGCTGAGGTCAACGCGGTCGTGCGGCAAAACACCGAGGCCTCCACCCGTTTGATGACGCCGGATGAAGCGATTGCTGAAGGCGCTATGGCGCTGTTTGGCGAGAAATATGGCGATGAAGTCCGCGTGCTGGCCATGGGTCGCAAACTGGACCATGCGCCCAAATCCTATTCGGTCGAATTGTGCGGCGGCACCCATGTGAGCCGCACAGGCGATATTGGAAGCTTTGTGATCGTCTCAGAAGGGGCGGTTGCTGCGGGCGTCCGCCGGATTGAAGCCGCCACGGGCCAAGCCGCTTTGGATCACCTCAAGGCCGAAGCCGCCATTGCGCGCGCCGCGGCAGAGCCCTTGAAAGCCCAATTGCCCGACCTGCCCGCGCGGATCGAAGCGATGATTGCAGAGCGTAAACGGCTGGAAAAAGAACTGACCGATGCCAAGCAAAAGCGTGCCTTGGGCGGCGGCGGTGGCGCTGCGGCGGCGATTGAAGAGATCAAGGGCGTCAAGCTCGACGCCCGCATTCTCGATGGGATCGGGGCAAAGGACTTGCGCCCCATGGTCAATGAGGCGATCCAAAAGCTGGGCACTGGGGTTGTGGCCTATGTCGCGGCCGCCGATGGTAAAGCGGCGATTGCGGTGGCCAGCACGGTCGCCAGCGTCAGCGCGGTCGATCTCGTGAAGGCGGCCGTGGCGGCCATGGGCGGGCAAGGCGGTGGCGGCAAGCCCGACTTTGCCCAAGGGGGTGCGCCAACGGCAGATGCCGCTGCAGCTGGTTTAGACGCCGTCAAAGCGGCGATGGCCAGCTAGATGAAATCGCTCGACTTTCTGATCCTCATCCCAACCGATCCCACCTATGTGCCGAGCGAGGCGCAAGCCGAAGCCGGGGCCGACGCGCTGGAGGCCTTGTTGCCGCGCGCGCAGGAAGTCACCTATGACATGTTTGACGATGTGCGCTTCATCGATGCGGGTGAAGCCTTTGAAGCCATCACCTGCCCCCTGTGCGGCAAGGACGCGCAAGCTTGGTGGGAAGGCGCGATGGATCAAGCAGCGGAAACCGAGTTTGAGGATTTGTCCGTGACAGCCACCTGTTGCGGCGGGGCAACCAATCTCAATGCCCTCACCTATCAACCCGCCGCCGCCTTTGGCCGCTTCACCTTGGTTGCCACCAATGCCGGTGTTGGCAAATTGGCGGCCGAAGCCCTTGTGCCCGTGGAGACAGCGCTGGGCTGTAAGGTGCGGGTGGTACGGCAGAAGGTTTAGGCACCGGCCCCCAATAATTTTTTCCCCAAACACCCGAATTGGCCCTTGCGCTTCGTGGCGGGCCACCACACATGCACAGCATGACTGACGAACACGCCACCACCACTTCGACCGAAGCACCAAACTCCACCCCTGCCCGCTTTGCGAGCTTTGAGGAGTTTTATCCCTTTTATCTGTCTGAGCACCAAAATGTGATCAGCCGCCGCCTCCATATTGTGGGCACGGGCCTTGTCTGTCTGTGTTTGCTCAATGTCGTTCTTTGGGGCGTCGTCGGCGGGTTTGAATATTTGGTCGCAGCCCCCATTATCGGCTATGGCTTTGCTTGGGTTGGCCATTTCTTCTTTGAAAAGAATAAGCCCGCCACCTTCACCTATCCAGCTTGGAGCCTGATGGGCGACTTCAAGATGTTTGGTGAAACCATAAGCGGCAAACGCCCCTTCTAGGCAGCCAAAGCGCCACACAACATTGTGCGGGGGCAAGCTTCATGCATTGCCCCCTCGCCCAAGCATCCCTATTTTAAAGTGATGCTGATTCTTCTCTCCCCCGCTAAAAACCTAAACTATGAGCCGGTCGAGCTAGAGCTTCCGGCCACCAAGCCGCGTCTCGAGGCCGATATTGCCGCCCTTGCCAAAGTAACGGCCAAGCTGAAGCGATCAGAGATCGCCAAGCTGATGCATGTGTCAGACAATTTGGCTGAGCTGAACTATCAGCGCTTTCAGGCTTTTGATCCGGCACTGGAAGGGCCAGAGGTATTGCAGGCAGCCCTCGCCTTTAATGGCGACGTTTATCAAGGCTTGCAGGCACGCGATTTAAGTGCGGAAGACCTGAATTGGGCGCAAGATCATGTGCGCATCCTATCTGGCCTTTATGGCCTCTTGCGCCCGCTCGATGTGATCGCGCCCTATCGGCTAGAGATGGGCACGCGGCTGAAAACCAAGCGCGGGGAAAGCCTCTATGATTTCTGGGGTGACCGTTTGTCCAAGGCCATCAATGCCGATTTAACAGGCCAACCTACACCTACGGTCTTGAACCTCGCCTCCACCGAATATTTCAGTGCCGTCTCGAAAAAGGCTTTGAAGGCGCGGGTCATTACCGCGAATTTCAAAGAGATTAAGGATGGCGAGGCCCGCGTTTTGAGCTTTTATGCCAAGCGCGCACGCGGCACGATGGCCCGCTTCTGCATCGAAAATCGGATCACCGACCCTGAAGGCATCAAGGCTTTTGATCGGGATGGCTATCGCTTTGACGAGACAAGCTCCAAGCCCGACACCTGGGTGTTTTCGCGGCCGCAACCTCCCGGCAAAGTGGGCTGACTTTGATGAGCAAACCTTCCCTCAATATTGCGCTGCAAGGTGGCGGCTCGCACGGGGCCTTTGCATGGGGGATTTTAGATGGCCTGTTGGAAGAAGGCCGATTTGATATTGCCGCCATCACTGCCACCAGTGCCGGGGCGATGAATGCTGTCGTTTGCGCCGATGGGCTGCGGAAAGGCGGCAATCCAGGTGCGCGCGAGGCGCTTAACAGGTTTTGGGAGAAAATCAGCACCGCGCGCGGCCCCTTTAGCCCGGTCAGCCTGAATGCCATTCGCAAAGCCTTTGACCCATTTGGCCTCTTTAAGGCGGCAAGCTTTCAATGGTTTGATGCATTGACCAGCGTCGCCAGCCCCTATGAGTTTAATCCGTGGAATTTCAACCCGTTGCGCGATACTCTTCAGGATGTGGTTGACTTTGAACACTTGGTGAAAGACCCGCCTTTCAAGCTTTTCATCGCTGCCACCAATGTGAAAAGTGGGCGGGCAAAAGTGTTTCGGACCCATGAGGTCAGCGCCGATGTGGCCTTAGCTTCGGCCTGCTTGCCCTATTTGTTCCAAGCGGTTGAAGTCGATGGGGAAGCCTATTGGGATGGCGGCTATATGGCCAATCCGGCGCTGTGGCCACTCTTTTACGAGGCGGGGCTGCCCGATGATGTGCTGTTATGCGCCCTCAACCCCCAGTCGCTCGACACCGTGCCCAAGACCAGCGCGGCCATTATGGACCGGCTGAACGAGATCACCTTCAATGCCAGCCTGATTGCCGAATTGCGCGCCATCGCCTTTGTCCAGCGTTTGTTGGAAGATGAGGAGATGGGCGACAAATTGAAGGACCGCTATCGGGCGGTGAAAGTCCATGCGATCAAGGCCGATGATGCGCTGAAAGGTCTTGGCGCTGCCAGCAAATTCAATACCGACTGGGATTTTCTAACTGGTCTGCGCGATCAGGGCCGGGCGGCTTGGCATGCTTGGTCTAAGTCCCATGGCACAGCGGTGGGCCACCACAGCACAGTAGATTTAGCCAAAGACTTTCTTGACCGCTAAGCTTGGGTGTCTCCGGCCTCTTCGCCTTCGCCCAGCACCCGACCTTTGGTTTCAGGCAAGAAGGCAATCGCGATCAAGGCCAGAACCACCATGGGCATGATGGCAATTAAGGCATGGCCCAAGCCGCCCAATACCGGAATCAGGAAAGCAACCAAACTGCCGCCCAAAATCGCACCGCTTGAGGCACCAATCTCGGATGTGCCAGCAACAGTTGCCCGCGCCTTAGTGGGGATGAGCTCTGTCATAGTTGCCCGCAGCGCAACCGAGGCAGCAAACCACGCCATGTACCCGATGCTCAGCGCCCCGCCGACAAAGCCAAATGTGCTGTTGAGATAAACGCCTGAGAGACCCAGCACGCAGATCAAGGTCGCAATCATGGCAACTGGCTTGCGGCCAAATCGGTCTGCCAGTCGCCCGCCCAAAAAGGTTCCGACAAGACCAATCAGGCCCGCTGCAAAGGAGACAAGCGCCACTTGGCTCGGCTCCCACTTGGCGACCGATTGTAGATATTGAGAATTATAGGACAAAGCGGGCGAGATCGGCAGCCAGAATAGAAAATAGGCGATCCCGATTAACAGCACCGGTCGTCGATGAATCCGGATCAGCTCAAATTGATTGGCTTGCTTGGCCTGATTTGCGGCGAGGAAAGCAGCGCTTTCTGGAAGTGCCAAACGCCAAATGATGGACAAAAGCGCGGGCACCGCCCCTGCCGCATACATCCAGCGCCAGGCATCGGGCTGGTCGGCAAAACTGCCATAGACCGCCAATGCCACCCCGTCGCCAGAGGCCCCCAGCAAGGACAAGAGCCCCAGCATCCAAGCCCGAGCTTGGGGTGGGGCAGCCTCTGCCAACAGCACAACCGCCAACAATTCATCGACCATGGTGAACAGGCGCGTGAAGAAAAGCCCAGTAGCCAACATCACAGGGTTCAGTGCGGCCGCGGTCAACAGCGCAGAAGCTGAAAAGCCCAAGATCGCCATGAGGAAGAGCGGCTTACGGCCAATCCGGTCTGCCATCAGGGTCAGCATCACAGCTGGGATTGCACCGACTTTGGCAAGGGTACCGATCAGGACCGAAGTCTGGTCATCATAGCCAAAAGCCTGTTGGAATTGCGGCAAGGCCAGGGTGGAAAGCTGGAAATCATAGCGACTTGCCATGAAGGCGGTGCCAACCACGAACAGTAAAAACCAGACGTCCTTGGAAATCTTCGGGCGGTTACCCGCATCAGATGGCCCGGAATGGGGTTGTGCCTCACCACTCATCTCAATTCCCTCGCTTTTAGAATATCGCACGTAGGGTTGGATGGGCTGGAAAATCCGGTCCGATTCCAAACTTCTAGATCAAAGTCTAACGCCATTCGTGCAAGCTTGTCTTCCTCAAAATATCACCCAGCCTAGCAAAGTTTCAGGCAACTGGCTCTAGGCAGGCTGCATCATCATGGCTGACCTTATTGACGCGGTCGCTGACTTGGCGCGGGACCATCACTCCGTCAGCGGGGGGGACCAGCATTTGTTTTAAAACCTCGGGCGGAGTGCTGGCCGTCAGCCACATGCGCCAGTTGTCGGGTTCTATCACCACCGGGAAGCGGTCATGCAGCGCTTTAAAGCTCTCACGGGCAGCGGTGGTAACAATGCTCATGGACAGCAACAGACCGCCCTCTTCGTCCTTGGCGGCCTCCCACAAGCCAGCAAAAGCCACGGGCTGACCATCCGACCGGGCGATGAAAAAAGGAGTGCGCTGCTTGCCGTCGCGCTTCCACTCATAAAAGCCATCAGCGGGGATCAGACAGCGCTTGCGGGCAAAGGCTGTGCGGAAGGCGGGCTTGTCGGCCACTGTCTCGCCGCGCGCATTAAACAAGGGCCCCGTTGGCGGATCTTTGGCCATCCAAGCCGGGCGCAAGCCCCAGCGCGCTTGTAAGATACGTGTATCGCCCGCCTGCCCGATTGCCACCATCGGGGCCATTTGGGTTGGGGCCACATTCCAGCGCGGGGCAAAATTCGGCCGATCAGCAGACCCAAATAGGGTTGCCATCGCATCGGGCGGTAATGTCACAGCATATCGTCCACACATGGCTTCCATGCTAGCACAAAGCCATGACCCTGGAAGCCAAACCTGTTCCCATCCCTGCGGTTGGCATTGTCTGCTTTAATGAGCTGGGCCATGTCCTTTTGATCCGTCGCGGCAATCCACCACGACAAGGCGAATGGTCCATGCCCGGTGGCAAGCTGGAGTGGGGCGAAAAGGCGATTGATGCGGCTGTGCGCGAACTGGCGGAAGAAACAGGCGTGACCGCCGAAATTCTGGGATTGATTGATGTGGTGGATGGAATTTTCACCAGCCGCACCACTGGCGATGTCACGCGCCATTATGTGCTGATCGACTATGTGGCGCGCTATCGCTCTGGTACGGTGCGGGCCGGCGATGATGCCAGTGAAGCGCGCTTTGTCGCCCTCGAGACGTTAGACAGCTTTGGCCTGTGGGACGAGACACTCCGCATCATTCACGCAGGCCATCGCCTGTGGCTTACCGCCTTGCCTTTGGCTTAAGGATTGCGCTCGCAGGCTTGGTCTTTCGGCCGCTCACCCTTTAAGCGCCACGCGAACTGACGATAGCCAAGGGGCTTATCAAAGCGATAATGCTTGGCAAACCAGGCATCAAAATCTGGATCCTCACGCAAATAGGACAAGGTATTGAAGCTAACCAAGCGATTGGCAAAGACGCGGCCATATTCTTCCACCACGACATCGGGTGGCCGACAGGTTAGGTCGGCGATATATTCACGCCGCACCCGGTCCAACTCCATTTTACGGAATGCTTCTTTCTTAGGGTCCGCTTGGGGCACTTCCAAGCCGACCAGCATCCACATGCCATAATGACGCGAAATAATCGGGCGATCGAGGATGCGCACGATGTAAAAGGCGTGTTCCGGCGAAATAGACAGAATGGCAATCCGGCTATCTTTCGGCTCATTATTCACAAACTTGCGTAAGGTTGGGAAGACAGGCTGTCCCTTGGTGAGCAAGACACGGTTGATCGGCTTATAAATCGCCTGATGTGACAGGAGGGCGAGGCCGAGAGCGGCAAGAGTGGCAACAACCCAGCGACGCTCAGCCACCATTTTTGCGCCAATACTGACCACCAACATCAAGGACAGCCCTTGAGCAGCCAACATGTGGTAACGCCACCCCTTCATCTGCAGCCAAATGGCCAGCAACATCGCCGTAAGCGTAACCAAAAGGCCTAAAGTGAGCGACCGCTTATCCCAAGCCAAAAGCGCCATGACAAAGGGGATGATAGCAAAGCTTGTGGTGCCCAAGATAAAGCTCAAGCGGCGGCTTGGCGCGAGCTGCATGACAGGACCAAAATTGGAATAAGCCACCATCACCATCGGCACGATGCGGGAGAAAAAGTCCTGCGCAAACAGGATAAGCGCGATGGTATAAAGCACCGCTGCGGCTGCCAGCCCCAAGGTTTCAAAGCGGATTGGCCGGTAGGCGCGGCGCAAGCGCGCCATCATGCAGCCTTCGATGAGCAAGGGCACCAGCACAAACACATGCTTCAGCGCAAAGCCGTAAGCGGAAAAACCCAAGGTGATCAGAAGGCCTGCCGAGGAGATTGGCTTGCCTTCCATGCGGGCCACCGCAAGGGCCGTCCACAATACTGAGGCGACGAAGAAGGCATGTTCACGCTGCCCCGTCTCGCCCAAGGGCAAAATCACATAGGACAGAGCAAAAGCCAGCAACAAGACCTGACGCTGACCCGTCGGGACCAACTCCCGCGTCAGGCGATTTAAGGTCCAGATCGCCGACATAGCCAGACCTGTCACCCCAACCACCAAGACCTGATAGGGGGCGACGCCAAGAAGTGTGCCCACATAATACCAAGGCAAAGCTGCCCAAAACCATAAGGGTGGGTTGGTCTCAATCACATCTTGATAAATGACTTTGCCATGCGCCATTTGCTCGGCCACATAGAGCCGCCAGACAATATCGCCGGTAGGCGTCAGCTGCAGCATCGACCACAAGCCCACAACCAAAATGCCGACCAACGCCAAGCCAAAGAGCGTGGTCGTAGTCGTATTGGTCGCGCTACCCGTGCGTGAGCCAGACAAAAGGGAAGTGGTAAGTGTCATGCGAGACTTGTTTGACCGGGATGCAACTGTGGGATGAAAGAGCGCGCTTTAGCAGGTTCAAAGCCAAGCTAGAACACAATTTACTGCGCAACTTTGCTCAAATAGCCGTTAAAGTAAGCAAATTTCTCATCTGACCGCAGCAAATGCATAAAATTGCAGCTAAAGCTGACTTGTTAATCCACTGTCATCCAGCCCTTTGCTAAGGGAGCGCGGTTAAGTCCATCCTTGATTTGGATGGCAGGGAGCCTGAGTGCATGGAACGTTCCGCCTATACTGAAATGGCAGCCATTGATGAAAATCACTGGTGGTACCGCGCCCGTCGGCGCATTGTGGCTGAAATGATCACGCAACATATTGCTAAGCG
>NZ_JADCBK010000094.1 GCF_020253525.1 Aquidulcibacter sp. | reverse complement strand
CTACGCTCTTCCGATCTATTGGCAATCCACCATGTGACGCCCCCGATCAAAGCCCCAACCACAAAGCCGTATTCGGCCTGATCAGGCATATAGGCCATCACGGCAATCGCGGCGGCAGCCGCAAGCCCCATCCCGACCATCAGAATCTGTAGATTGCGCCGCTTAGCCTCTTCACGCGCGGCGGTTTGACTATCGAGCCAGTCCCGCAGGCCGTTAGACATAACATGGTCGAAAAGGGCTTGATGTCTCATGGGCGCGAAGTTTAGCGCGGCCAAGTAAACAGAAAGCAACCAAGAATGAAGCCTAGAAGAACCGCGCACCAAAGTGCTTAACGATTTATAGTCTTTCCTATGGCATGGAGGCGCGTGTGAGGTGCCGCGTGCAGGCCAAATGGGCGGCGTTCGGGCCTGAAGGCGCTTGCGCCAGACTGTTGGGAGTAGAAGCCATGGAATTGTTTATCTGGGTCGGCATACCGGTCATTCTGATTTTCTTGGTCGCCGGCATGTATAATAATCTCGTTGCCGCACGCCAGAATTGCAACCAAGGCTGGGCCGATATTGATGCGGCGCTGCGCCAACGTCATGACTTGGTGCCAAATTTGGTTGAGACCGTGAAAGGCTATGCCACCCACGAATCTGGCACGCTAACGGCAGTGATCGCCGCACGCGCCGGTGCTTTGGACGCTAAGTCCCCCGACCAGTTGGAAAAGGCCGAGAAAGTATTGTCTGGTGCTTTGGGCAATCTCATGGCGGTCGCCGAGAATTATCCAGAGCTGAAGGCCAGCGCCAATTTCCAGACCCTGCAGGGTGAATTGGCCGATATTGAAGACAAACTCGGTGCTTCGCGCCGGGCCTTTAACGCCGCGGTAGCCAGCTATAATACCGCGATCCAGTCCTTCCCCAGCAACATGGTTGCCGCGGTGTTCAACTTCCCAGAACGGGCGTATTTTGAACTCGACCGAAATGAACGCGGCTCTGTAAGCGCGGTTCCAAAAGTCAGTTTCAACTAAAATAAAGTGCATCAAAAAGGCCGGAGCCCCTCCGGCCTTTATTCGTTTAGTCTTTGAGTCAGTCAAAGTTAAACTTTAGGCGCTAAGATTGCTTCTTTCTTCGATTGGAGTGCAGGACATGTGGCCACGTAATCAATCTGTCGGAGCAGGCGGCGGGCGCAGCACGGCCCCCGGCGGCGGTCTATACACAGGTCCAGGCGGCGGTCGGTCTAAGGAACCAGGCGGCGGGCTTTATGATGGTCCGGGCGGCGGGCTCTATAAGGGGCCCGGCGGGGGCCTTTCAAACGGGCGTGGCGGCGGCCTAAGCCGGGAGCCCGGCGGCGGTCTCTATACTGGCCCCGGCGGCGGCCTTTACACCGGTCCAGGCGGCGGTCTGTACACGGGGGTTGGCGGTGGTGCCTATGCGGGCCTCGAAGGCCCCGTCTATATGAGCAATATTCCGCCTTGGGATGTCTTCCTGCAAATCCTATGTGAAGACTATCCCCAATATGCCCATTTGGCCCATAAGATCGAAAGTGTCATCCGGCTTTAGGCCATGCACCAGGTGCACGAAAAGGGCATCAGGTTTGTGATGCCCCTTTTCGTTGAGCGCGATCAGAATTTATAGCCAATTCCGACCGAAGCCACCCAAGGGTCTAGCGTGACCTTGGACTTCAGCGCGCCGAAATTAATATTGGCATCGGTCTCAAAGGCGATGTGCTTGAGATCTAGATTGACCGACCAAGGCCCGCTTGTGGCAATATCAGCCCCCACTTGCAGGGCATAGCCAAAGTCGTCCTTCAGATCGACGTTGAAGCCATTCTTGCCGTCTTCAGACGCAAACCAAATATAGGTCAGACCGGCCCCGACATAGGGCGAGACACGGGCATCTGGGGCAAAATGATATTTGGCCGTCAACGTGGGCGGCACATGCCACAGCTCCAAAACCTCTACATTGGTCGCCCCACCAACCGCCTTTACCTTATGATTGCCAGACCCTGCGATAAGTTCCAGCGAGAGCGAAGGATTGACGTAATATTCAAGGCCAATGGTGGGGACGAACGAGTCATTGACCTTTACATTCAGGCCTGTCGCAGCCCCTGCGGCAGTCCGGATCGAGCCACTTTCATCTGGGACAATCCCGGTCAAGCGGACATCCAGCTTGATGGTTCCAGCTTTGGGAGTTTGGAAGGCGTCTTGCGCGCAGGCAACGCCTCCGGTCAGTGTCATGGCGACAATTGAAGCGATTAGAAGTCTTTTCATCTGCGTCCCCTCAAGAAAATTGCCTCAAATCAGGCTTTGAGAACGCGGAAACTTCTGGACCTATGCGCCACTAAATTCGATTTGACACTTTGCCGCGCGACGGCGTGCCGCGCGTAAGATTGACGCAGCTTGGGCAAAACGCCCTCACAGGCGCAGACCTCTAATCGGTTCTTATGGGGTGGAAGATACGCCTAAAGCGCGCGCTCAACCATCATGGTCTTGATCTCGCCGATGGCCTTGGCGGGATTGAGGCCCTTTGGACAGACTTGGGCGCAATTCATGATGGTGTGGCAGCGATAGAGCCGGAAGGGGTCTTCCAGATTATCCAAACGCTTGCCCTTTTCCTCATCGCGGCTGTCGATCAGCCAGCGATAGGCTTGTAAAAGCACGGCGGGGCCCAAATAACGGTCGCCATTCCACCAATAGGATGGGCAAGAGGTGGAGCAGCAGGCGCACAGGATGCACTCATAGAGGCCATCCATCTTTTCGCGATCTTCTGGGCTTTGCTTCCATTCCTTTTCCGGCGCAGGCGTCGTTGTCTGCATATAAGGCTCAATGGAGGCATATTGGGCGTAGAAGTTGGTGAGGTCCGGCACCAGATCCTTGATGACGGGCATGTGTGGCAATGGGCTGACCGACAGCGTGTCGCCCGGAATTTCGTCATGGCCCTTGGTGCAGGCCAAGGTGTTGCGCCCACCAATATTCATCGCGCACGACCCGCACACGCCCTCGCGGCAGGAACGGCGGAAGGTCAAGGTCGCATCCATCGTGCTTTTGATATGGATCAGCGCATCGAGAACCATAGGGCCGCATTGATCGACGGCGACATCATAGGTGTCCCAGCGGGGGTTCTGGCCCGTTTCTGGGTCATAGCGGTAAATCTTAAACGTCCGCACTTTCTTAGCGCCGGCAGGGGCAGGATAATGCTTGCCCTTGGTCACTCGAGAATTGGCTGGAAGTGTAAGCTGTACCATGCGACGCGTATCCTCATACCGACTGCGGTATAGGTGACATAGTCCAAGTCTCAAGCTTCGGCAAAGGGTTAGGGGCGCTGGAGTGCAGTAAAGTGCGGGCCTCAAAAAGAAAAGGCAGGTGGCTTATCGCGCACCTGCCTTCCCGAAAACGATCCAGCTTCAACTAGGCTTTTGCAAACCGGCTGACACGCGCGGCGACGCGCTCTGGCAATGGGAACATCGAAGCATGGGGCGCATCTTCTGCGATGACATCCACACTCTCCCCATAGCCATTAAACCGCGTAGCCATGGCAACACCATAAGCGCCCAGCATGCCGATCTCGATCCAATCGCCTTCGCCGATATCGGCAGGCAAACGGAATGGACCATTTGCGGCATCCATGGAGTCACAGGTTGGCCCATAGAAGCGGAAGTCAGCTAGTTTAGACGGCTCACCACCTTCAGGACGGATCATGGCGACCGGATAGACCCAATCAACATGAGTGGCGTCAAACAAGTTCCCGTAAGAGCCGTCATTGATATAAAGCGCATCACCCTTGCGCAGATCAACTTTGACAACAATCGAGGTTGCTTCTGCCACAAGCGCGCGACCGGGTTCTGCCCACAACTTGCAATTCATCGTCACCGGCATGGCGTCAAACACGCGATGGATTTCATCGATGAAGAGCTGCATCGGTGGCGGGTTCATGCCTGGATAAATGGATGGGAAGCCACCCCCAACATCAACCACATCAATGGTGACACCAGCTTGGATGATTAATTGGGAAGCTTCGCGAAGGGCTGCGCGCCACGCACTTGGGTTCATGCATTGGCTGCCCACATGGAAGGACACACCCAAATCTTCTTGCGTTGCAGCGCGGGCTTGGCGCAACAAGGTTACAGCCTCGTCGCCCATGGCACCAAACTTGGCTTCGAGCTTCAAGCTGGCGTCCGCATTGCTGACGCGCAAGCGCACAATAAACGTCAGATCGGTGGCCCCGCCGGTCTCATCGAGAATCTTTTGCAGCTCTTCCACGCTATCAAGCGCGAAAATGCGGCAACCAAACTCATGATAAGCACGCGCAATCGCGGCGCGATTCTTCACAGGATGCATGAAGGCCAAGGTTGCGGTTGGAAACATGTCCCGCACCAGCTTACACTCATTGACCGACGCGACGTCAAAATGACGAACGCCTTCCCGCCACAAAGCTTCCAGCACCCATGGCGAAGGGTTTGCCTTCACGGCATAGAGAATATCACCCTCGAATGAATCGAGGAACCAACGTGCAGCCGCCCGAACAAGATGCGGACGGTTGACGGCCAATGGCACATCCGGACGCAGCTTCACGACAGCGTCGTGCGCAGAATTGAAGTGATCCATGCGGACCCCCCTATGATCTAAACCCAGGCCGGCGTTAGTCGGACATGCTAGGCAAAAATCGGAACCCCGATCCTTACCCGGATGTAAGTCAGGTCCGCCCTTGGAAGCTTACGCCGGAAGCGGGGATGGAAGCCGCTGCCGTGTGGCCTGGGCCCGAGGGGGCGTTAGTGGACTGGATGCTGTTTCCAGGTCCGCCGGAAGAAGCGCGTATAAGGCTATTTTTCCGTGGCGCAATCGTTTTTTTCACCTCAAAAAACAGCTTCAAAAAAATCCTCGAAAAGCTGTTATTTTTCAATATTCTATCTAGGTTTTTTTGCTGCACTTTTTTCAAAGAATCTGGCATGGAATTCGCCAGTCTTCTTAAGTCACGAAACTTCAGGGGAATCTCACCTTGCCACGCAAGGCACACGCGGCCTGTCTCAGCCTTTGGCTTGCAGGTCTTTGCGGCGCTCACTGCCGCCATAATTCGGATCGGGTCTCCGACGGCGGTCCGGCCCGAAATAAGTCTTACTCTTCACAAAGTTTCGGGGCTTGTTGACGATCAACGTCAGGCGCTCCATCAAACTTTTGGCGGTTACGGGCTTTACCAGAAACTCATTCACGCCCGCGTCGCGTGCTGCACTCACACGGGAACGCTCTGAGTGGCCCGTGATCATAATGATGGGCAGGAAGGGGTTTGGACTATCGTCGCTTGTGCGGATCATTTTGGTGAATTCAACACCATCGATCAATGG
This sequence comes from Aquidulcibacter sp., assembly GCF_020253525.1. Classification (GTDB taxonomy): domain Bacteria; phylum Pseudomonadota; class Alphaproteobacteria; order Caulobacterales; family Aquidulcibacteraceae; genus Aquidulcibacter. Next base: position 35,644 of record NZ_JADCBK010000094.1, on the reverse strand, counting down.
CATCGCCAAGTCGACAAGAAGTAAATCAACCGAGCTCGCCTTCATATACTCGAAAGCTTCAACTGGGTCGGAGGCCTCCTTGATGTCATTGACGCCAGCCGCGCGCAGCAATTCCTTCAAGATCCCGCGCATATGCTGATTATCGTCGACAATCATTATGGTTATGGGAATCGAAGTCGATGCAGCCAAAGCACAAGTTCTCCAAGGTGGCGAAACTGATACCCGAAGAAAATATTAGCGCAAGAGACTGGGTTCAGATCAACTGAGAAGTATTCCAGCCTTTTCACCGGGCAAACAATCTTAAATGATTGATTGTTTATAGTCCAAGCGCGCGCGTTGTTTCTACCGTCAAACTACCTTGGCCCGGCAAGCCAGTAGCGCGCTGGAAAGCAGCCAGTGCCTGCTTGGTCTTTGGCCCAACGACGCCATCAATCGGGCCATTATAGAGTTTGCGGGCGGCCAAGGCGCGCTGAACCGCCTGGATCGACTGTTTACCCTCTGGCGTATCGACGCAGACGACGGGCACCCATTCATAGCGCTCCGGCGAGACTTCGACTTCACGCTGCATGCTGCCCATCCGAGGCTCTACTTTCGTGCGGACCTCGCGAGCTGGCTCAACCAAAGTATCCACCTTGATATCTTTTGTCTCTGCTTTGACCAATACTTCCCGCACGGAGGGTGGCGTCACCAAATAGCGGCGCACAATCGTCTCTTCGACCGCGGGAACAGACTCACGCGTGACGTGTGCTGGGGTGATCTGCACTTCGCGATGCATTACCGTCGTCTTGGCTGGTTCTTCGACCAGACAAAATACTTCGCCCGTGGCCGCATCAATGCGGCGCACATCTGAGCCCTTGCTACCGGGACGCCAAACCAGTCGTGGCTCGCGGATCACCACTGTTACGGGACGGGTTCCAATCACGGCCGGGGAAGCACGCAAGCGCTCATGGGCTGGACGAACAATAATCTTCTGCTGTTCGGTCCGGAAGGTTGGTGGTGTGACGACATAATCCTTATAGGCGTCACTCAACTGAAAGGTCTTTACCTCTGACTTAAATACTGGATCGCGAACCTGCACGCTTTCGTGGGCATCGCGAACAATCACGGGCACCGTTTCGGCCCGATAGGTTGCAGGCACGAGGACACGCGCGAAACATTGCCCGGCTTTCGCATTGGTGGGCAATTGTAAATCCATTGGTTGTTGTGCCGAGGCGAGCGCTGGGACCAGCAAGCATGCCGATGCAGACCAAAGGGCGATGCGTTTCATAGATGCGACCTTACAAACAAGACTTGGTGCGACTGTGCAGTTATTTAGGCAGTGGTTACCGCAAGCAGAAAGTCATTTTGAAGATATAAAGTCAATAAAAATCATGTATATACATGTTAATGGCGTAATATTTACCTCATACTTCGCTTTAAAGGCGAAGTTACCAAGCAATCAAGTCGGGAACTCACAACAAAGAACGCAAGCTATCCGCGACCCAAATCTGGTGCTCAATAATGTCATTTAGGAAATTACTGAGCCCGTTGGCTTAGCCTGAACCGAAGTTTGTTCGAAGCTAAGATAGAACACCAAGGCTGGCTAAAGCGGGTCGCCTGACCAGCGGCCATGCTGCAAAGGTGCGGCGGTAAGACTTTGCTACCGCCTCAGCATCTTCCACGGCGACGCCGTCAACTTGGAGGCTGACCCTCTCCTTAGCTGCGACTTTAAGGAGGGTCGCAACCGGATCAATTGGCTCTTTCTCGGCGCGTATCGCAATGCTGTCGATGATTGAGACCGTTACCGGGCCGCGACACACTGGCGAAATCAAGGGCGTGGTACCATTCAGGCTCGCATGGACCGCCAGTGCGGCGGCATTAAAGCGCTGGGCGCGCGCTCTAATCTCTGGATCATCGATTGCACCGATCCCACTTGAAACCGCACCTACGACTTTCAGCAAGTGCAGCGAATCCAGCAGATCTTGGGTATCAATCGCTTCAAGTTCGGTTCCACTCAACGCTTCGCCAATCGTACAGGGTCCTTGTAACAATCGCTCACAAATCAAAGAATAGGACGCGTTGGCGGCAATTCTTGCTACTTCCCCACGGCCATCCTTCACCAATTGGAGGCGGGACTTGTTCTTGAATGCCAGCGGCGTTGCAAGCACCATCTGACGCTGTTCTTCTGGGGTGATTACTTGAGGGCCTTTGATAAACAGATCAGTTCTGAATTCCGTACCCATAAGAGCGTCATAGGCCGTTGCGCGATCAATTGGGTCCGAGAAAGCCTCGACAAAGCTGCGATGCGGCTCATTGATAAACTGACTTGGGTTTAGGGTCCAAGGATTAGCCGAAGCCAAAAAGCTTAAGTCTGCGCGGGCCAAATCAGCAGCCAAATCGGCCAAAGAAACGGGCGACCACGCACTTGAAAGATATTCATGTGAGAAGAAATTTGCCGAGCCATTGATCAGAAATTCAAGGAAAGCTTTCGCGCGAGGTGCATTTTCGAGAATTGTCGGATTTTGCTTCAGCGTGTCGCCAAACCGCTTCATAAGATCTGCGACGTCTTCATCTGGCTTGGCGCGTCGCATTGCCATGAGAAGCGCATGTGCAGGCTTGGCTTGATCGCGCCCATAGGCCGAGTTTGTTGAGATATAAACAACCCCGCCTGGCTTAAGCAAAGTACGCAATATTTCGAGTGCGTCTTCCCTGACATCCATCCCTACCCAGGTCCAAATCCCATGCAACCCGATCACATCGAACTTTTGAGTGGTATTTCTGGCAAAGTCAGCGAAGGTGGCAACTTCAAATCGGATGTTGTTGAGGCCTGCCTCTTCTGCCAGTTTCCGTGCCCCTAGAATGGCACCTTCTGCCATATCAACACCGACAAATCGGCCACTTGGATAAACGGCGGCATAAGCATTAGAAGCAAATCCCTGCCCACAGCCCAAGTCTAAAAAATCGAAGGATTGTTCAAAATCAGGGGTTTTGATACCCGTCATGAGGCCCGCAAAGCGGATGGCCGCGGGGCACATTCCTGGGAAGATATTGAAGACCTCATAGTCTGTTTCGGTGAAATAGGCGTGCCCACTAGAAACTTCACTCACACCTTGCACCCTCAAAAAGACCCAAACAACGTGTACAAGGCCAAACTGGCAAAGATCATCTAGTTGGGCCAAACAGCTTTGTCTAACGCTTGCTCCTATGGCACGAAAGAGCCTAATGTCGCCTTAAAGACTTGAGTTGGGGGCATCGAACTGGAATGGTTGAAGTTGAGGCAGTGATTTGGGATTTTGGCGGCGTTTTGACCTCATCGCCGTTTGAAGCCTTCGCCCGTTATGAACGCCAGAGCGGTCTGCCCGAAAATTTCATTCGCCAAGTCAATAGTGTGAACCCCGACACCAATGCTTGGGCTTTGTTTGAGCGGGCCGAAATCGACGCGGCGACGTTCGATGCCCTGTTCACCGCCGAAAGCACCGCCTTGGGCCATAAGGTGGCGGGAGGAGACGTCTTGGCCTTGCTGGCGGGAGACTTACGCCCCGGCGCCATTGCTGCCCTAAAGGCGCTGAAAGGCACGTATCGGCTTGGCTGCATCACCAACAATGTGCCCGTGGGCCACGGTGCCGGCATGGCGGGCACTTTGGAGAAGGCGCAGGCTGTAGGCGAGGTGATGACAATTTTTGACCATGTGATCGAGAGCTCCAAAATCGGCATACGCAAGCCCGATCCCCGTATCTATCAGCTGATGTGTGAAACGCTGCAGGTGGATCCCGCCGCATGCATCTATCTCGACGATCTCGGGATTAATCTCAAACCCGCCAAAGCCATGGGGATGCGCACCATTAAGGTGACTTCCGAGGCGCAATTGCTGGAAGAGCTTGGTGCCCTGTTAGGCCGGACTTGGGATTAGGCCGAACAGGAACCGCCCCCCAAGACGCAGAATTTCGCGCAATGGGGATGGTTGAGGCGGACCGACCCAAGACTCGACGCCAAAGTCGTGCCCATCTCAAAGCTGGTATCATAGGGCAATAGGGTGCAGGGCAGAACGATAGGTGCGACCGCCCCTTTGCGTTTGACGATCATGCGCGAGCTTGCACACATCAGGCCTTTTGGATCGACGCCCAAAATCCCCCAACAGGCTGGGGTAATTTCAGGCACATCCACCCGCGCATCCATTTCTGGAAACAGGACGAGCGACAAAGGTTGATCCACATCGATTGGCCAGTTGCGCGCTGCCACCAGAGCATGAAAGCCTGCTTGACTCTCTTCTTGGCTTTCCCCCCACAAAGTCCGCCCGGCGATCGCGAGCTTTGCCCCTTGGGCTGCAAGCCAATCAATCCCCTGACACGTCTCCTCAAAGCCACCCTCGCCACGCTCTTGATCATGGTAATGAGCGCTCCAATGATCCAGGCTAATGCGGAAGGTCAATTGGTCGCCAAAGCGGGTAATTAAGCGCGCGATCCCCTCTCGCACGCGTGGCCGCATCATCGGCCGCATGGCATTGGTGAGAAGGAGAATTGGATGCCCACGCTCCAAAGAAAGGGTCAAGATTTCTAGGATATCGGGATTGAGAAAGGGCTCGCCGCCCGTAAACCCAATTTCGACCGCCCCCGGCTGTACCGCCGCCAGCTCATCTAGAAAGGGGACGACATCTTGCGGGGTCAGATAGACCAAACGGTCATTGGTGGGGGAACTTTCGATATAGCAATTGACGCAGGTGATATTGCATAAGGTGCCGGTGTTAAACCACAGCGTTTGGAACCGATCAAAAGCCACACAGGCCCGCTCTTCCCCCTTGGCCGTGCGCAAAGGGTCTTGGAATTTCAAAGGGGATAGCGTGGTTTGCATGACCTGATCCATTGTCTCACTCCTCCCAACCTATGGCATAGGTTGGAACCATCAAGCTATCCCTTGTCCACGCTTGGGTTCAGCGCCGCGCCTTCACCGGAACAGCCAATGCCCCGGGACGACGTGGATCAGCTGCACCGAGATATAGCCCATTTTCAATCATAATGGACTGGGCGCTCCCCATCGTCTCATCCGACGTCACCTTATGCCCCATGCGCTCGAGGATCGCGACAGTGTCTGGATTGAAGTTGGGTTCAACCCGCAGCGTATCAGTCCAGCCCTGATAGATACGGGGCTGATGGGTCGCCTCATCAATATTGAGTTTAAAATCAATCACATTGACGATGAGTTGGGTGACAGTTGTGATGATGGTGCTGCCCCCAGGTGTGCCGACCACCAACCAAGGCTTGCCATCCTTATAGGCAATTGTCGGCATCATGGTCGATAACATGCGCTTGCCTGGTGCCATGGCATTTAGCGGCGGTGGCGTGCCGTTCTTTTGCGCTTCAAAGGCCCCTTCATGGTCGAAATTATTCATCTGATTATTGAGAAGAATGCCCGTCCCCTCAATCATGACGCCCGAGCCAAAGTCTGCCCCCAGGGTATAGGTGGTGCTGACGACATTGCCCTCAGGATCGGCCACCGAATAATGGGTTGTCGATGGGCTTTCAAAGCGCATGGGATCACCCACACTCAGTTTTTTCACTTCTGACGCTTTATTTGGGTCGATGGTCTTGGCGCGCTCTTGGCCATATGCCTTCGAAATGAAGCCTTGCACGGGGGCTTTCACAAAATCGGTGTCACCTAAAACTTCAGCACGGTCGATATAGGCCCGCTTCATGGCTTCTGACATCAAATGCAAGGATTGCGCAGAGCCTGAACGTGTGGCGGCCATATCAAAATTCTCAAGCATATTCAGAATATTGAGCATGGTGGCCCCACCTGCACTGGCTGGCGGGGCGGTCACAATTTCAATGCCGCGATAACTACCCCTGAGGGGCTGGCGTTCTACAGGGCGATAGGCGGCAAGGTCTGCCTCGGTAATCAGGCCATTGTGGCGGGCCATATCGGCGGCAAACTTCTTGGCGACAGGCCCCTTGTAAAAGCCATCCGCACCGCGTCGGGCGATCTGGGTCAGAGTCCAAGCCAAGTCTGGCTGCTTGAGAATCTCACCGGCCTTATAAAGACTGCCATCTGGCTTATAGAAAGTGCGCTTGGCTGCCTCGCTGGTCGAAAGACGCTCCTTCGCCCATTCAAATACAAAAGCTTCGTCAGGGGTAATGGCGATGCCGTCACGCGCTAGAGCAATGGCCGGGGCCACAACTTTCGCCCACGGCAGTTTGCCATGCTTTTGATGGGCCAAATAAAGGCCTGCGACGGTGCCCGGAACCGAAGGGGCCAAATAACCCCGCCCAGCAATCGGGCTTTCCTTACCGGCATTATCGATAAACATGGCCAAAGTCGCAGCCTTGGGCGCGACGGACCGGAAGTCGATAAAGTCTTGTTTGCCAGTGGCCTGATCATGGATCAGCATAAAGCCATCGCCGCCAATATTGCCCGCACGCGGCAAGGTCACAGCAAGCGCAAAACCTATGGCAACCGCCGCATCAACCGCATTGCCGCCTTCGGCGATGATGTCAGCCCCAACTTTCGACGCGGTGGCATTCTGGGTCACCACCATGCCGGACTGGCCGACAACGGGGGAATGAATGCTGGGATATTCCAGCAGCTGTCTGCGTTGAGCCTGAACGGGGGTGAAAATCAGCGAGGCTGAAACAACAACCCCCACAACCAATCGCATCAGTGGTGATGTTTGCTTCATCGCTATGTCTTCCCCGCTAAAAATCCAATCCACATACCTCAAACACGCAGGGCCTCTCTCAAGCAGTGCACCTGAAAGAGGCCTCCATCGCGCTTGGTCTGTCCTTAGAAGTCTTTGGACAGTTCCAGATAGAACATCCGACCAATTGGGTCATGCAAGGAACCCAAGAAGCCGTAATTGGACGAGCTACGGGGTGGTTTTTGGTCAAACGCGTTGCGTGCGCCAAAGCGAGCCCGATAGCCGTCCTTGCGATATTGGATGTAGGTATTGACCGTAGTCATGGATTCGAGCTGGTAATTCTGTCCATCGACCAACAAGGTGCCCGTATCAAAGACAGGCCCAACATAATTGACCAAAGCACCAATACTGATCGGGCCCTTGCGCCATGTCAGGTTCGCAGAAGCACGCCATTCAGGATTGCCATTGACCTGAATTTGGCTGCCAGCTTGGGTGATCGTCACGCCCGTACCAAACTTGCCCGCCGCATTGGCATCGATCAGCTCTTGCTGCAAGGGTGAGGCGGACTGTTGGAATTCCGTCAGCTTGGAACCGGCCAAATCAATGCTGAAATTGCCATATTTTTTGGTCCGGAGGTCATAGCTCAAGCCAATGTCGATCCCTTCCAAAGTGCGGGGGCCGAGGTTGAAATAATCATCCTGCACAAAGGAAAGATCACCCACCACTTGGGTGCCGACGGGGGCCAAGCGCACCACGTTTGGATTGGACTTGCCGCTTTGGCGCAACAAGAGGTCGTAGAGGATCTGGTTTTGAGCCCCTTGGATCCCAATCACCCCTTCTGATTTCAAAGACCAGGAATCGACCGTCAAGGTCAGGCCCTTAACCGGCTGGAATACGACACCGTAAGAGAAGGTTTCGGCATCTTCCGGCTTCAGCTTTTGGTTGCCAGCCCGCACTTCCAGCGTGCTGACACCGGTACAGGTCGTATTGTTGAGGCGGCACGCGGCAAAGTCGGTCCGCGTGTTGGCCACTTGGGTCCCGGCACTATAGAATTGCGCCAAGTTTGGCGCGCGATAGCTTTGCGACCAAGAGGTGCGAAGCTTGACCGCATCGACAATGACCCAGCTGCCCGCAATCTTTGGCTTCACCACGTCGCCGAAATCCGAGTAGCTTTCGCCGCGGGCAGCCAATTGCAAGTCGATGGACTTGATCAAAGGCACGCCCATCTCTTCGGAGACGACGGGTACCGACAATTCAGCAAACAAGGCCGAAACCGTGCGGTCTGCTTTCACATCCGGCGCAGGGCTCGCGCCCATAATGTCGGTGCCATAGGTGATGCCGGTCACAATGTCGGTATAGGTAATCTTCCCATCGAGGCGAGAGTCGCGATTGTCCTGATAGGTTTCTTTGCGGACTTCCACGCCGCCAGCAAAACCAACCGAACCCGCAGGCAGTTTGAACAGCTCTGCCTTAGAGGCCTTAAAGTCGATGGTGGCCAAAGAGGTGGTGCCAATCCGGTTGGCATTCACCAAGAAGGACTTGATCGTGTCAGCATTGCTGGGGGTTGCGTCGCCAAACGAATAGGTAGGCTGCGTGCCGCCATTGAAGGGGTTATAGGCATCTGGCGTCGATTTGGCCAAGGCCTGCTGGAACAGGGTATTGCTGATGGCGTTACGGGTCTCGTCATTCGTGCGTGCCCAAGAATAGGTCACCGCCGATTCCCATTTGAAATCGCGCCAATCGCCGCGCAGGCCTGCCAGACCACGCACCATATCATCGGTTACGACAAAGGTACGCGGACCAGTGTCCACAGGACGATAGGTGGTGATGCGCAGCGCCAAGCCCGTAGTCGGTACACCTGTCAGATTTGCCAGACGGTTGGGATTAGCCACACCATTAATGGTCGTCGCACCGAAGGGATTGTAGAAATTGCTGGCAGGGATGGAGATAACCGCGCTGGAGATCGGGGCCGACTGCTCACGCTGGCCTTCCAATTCCGCGTGATAATAGCCAAGCTCTGAGAAGAACTCCATCGGGCCAATATCTTGGCTGAAGGTGCCGAAAAATGTCGCGCGGTCTAGACCACCACGAATGCTGCGATCTGGGTTTTCATCATAGCGCAACACGCGGGAGTTTGCGCCCGTGATGGTGCCACTGCGCAGACAGAGGTTGCCATTATAAACGGTGCTGGAGCAACCGGCTGCAAAGTTATTGACCGGCTCCACATGGAACACGCCCGAAGCCGTCAAAGCCGTTGTGCCTTGGCGAACAATCGTGGTTGCCGGAAGGACGGTGAACGACCCCCATGGCGAAGAGGTTGAGCGGTTATCAAACGAGGTATCACCCGCCCAAGGCGTGCCAAACAAAGCGGCGCGATGATCTTCGCTGGCCGAGAATTCGCGTTCACTCGCCATCAACGGGGTACGGTGGGTATAGCTGCCAAACAACATGAGGCGGCCACCGCCTGGGGTCTCAAAGCCCGACTTGATCGCGGCTGTCGATTCTTCGGTCCCGTCTGCGAATGCATGGCGCACATCTACCCGCACGCCCTTATAGCGCTTGTCGAGCACGACATTGACGACGCCCGCAACCGCATCCGCGCCATAAATGGCCGCCGCGCCATCGCGCAATACTTCAACGCGGCTGATCGCGCCGACTGGCAACGAGTTGGTATTGGCGGTTTGTACCGGCACAAAGTTTTCTGTCTGGGTGCCCGGCGTCAGGATCATGCGGCGACCATTGAGCAGCACCAAGGTGTTGCCAGTGCCGACGCTGCGCAAATTGATGGATGAGTTGTCGCCGCGGGCATCGTTCAAATTGCCGGTGGTGCGTGATTCTTGGAATTGAACGTCGCCTGCCTGCGGGATGGAGCGGAACAAATCATCGCCCGAGACGCTGCCAACGGCGGCAATCCGCTCAGCCGTCAGAACCGAAACCGGCAAATCACCAGCAGCCTTCGCGCCTTCAATGCGTGTGCCGACCACGACCACGACTTCTGCTTCCTTGGCAGGTTCTGCTGGGGTTGGTGCGGGTGCTGTTTGCGCAAAAACGGGTGCGACAACGGCAAAGGAGAGTGTCGCCAAAATGGTGCAACACAGCATGTTAGACTTCAAAGACATTCGTTTTGGCCCCCCAAAATGATCCGTAGGCTGAAAGCAGGTCGAGCAAGTCCAGTTTGATTTCAGCACTTCCACTGTCAACTGTTGCACCCCTTTTCCCGCTTGCCAACCAAGGAACGTGTAATTTCCTGTTGGCTTCAGCGGTTGCTGACACCGCAGGACATTCGCAGGCAAGATTATGCCGACTGCATGAGCACCGGTGCGCAACGCACATCCATCACCCTGCCACCTGTGCAAGTGCTATGGTTTCACATTAGGGTGGGCCAACTCACCAAGAAAAGGCGATCTGTTATGACCGAGCCCGCACCTACGCGCCGCCTTGCCGTTATCACCGGGGCTTCATCGGGGATTGGGGAGGCCTTTGCCCGCGCCTATGCCAAGCGCGATACGGACCTTTGTCTGGTGGCGCGCCGTCTCGACCGCTTAGAAGCTTTGGCGCTCGAATTGAGCCAGCAACATGGCATTATGGCTTTTGCTGTGCAGGCAGATTTATCCAAACCCGAGGCCACTGACCTAATCGTCGGCGCTCTGGCCAAACAAGGTCGATCCTGTGATATCCTCATCAATAATGCAGGCTATTCCCTGCCCCAGACCTTTTTGGCCACTAAAGGCCAAGAGCAAACCGATTTTGTCGCGGTTCTGGTAACATCTGTTGTCAGCCTCACCCATGCACTTTTGCCTGCGATGGTCCAGCGCGGCTATGGACGGATCATCAATGTGGCCAGCATGGTTGCTTTTTCCTCGGGTGCAGCGGGCCATACGCTTTACCCTGCTGCCAAAAGCTTTGTTGTGAAAATGACCCAATCTCTATCCGCTGAAGTGGCAGATAAGGGCGTGATACTGACCGCCATCTGCCCCGGCCAAACCGAAAGTGAGTTTGCCAAGGCGAATGGTACCGACCAATTGATCGCGAAATCCGGCCTCTACAAACAAACCGCCGAAGAAGTTGTTGCCATTGCGATTGCCGCCAATGAGGCAGGCAAGGAAGTGGTCGTGCCTGGCTGGCCCAATAAACTTGCAGTTGCATTTATGAAAATTCTTCCCGATAGTTGGACGGCGGCCCTGATCCGGCCGCAAGCTAAGAAGTTTTCCCTACCCGACCCAAAAGCCTGACGAGATTCTGATGCCCCATTATGATGTTGTGATTATCGGTTCTGGTGCCGGCGGCGCGAGCTTTGCCCAAGCTTTGGCGGACACGGGCAAGTCAATCCTGATCTTAGAACGGGGTGAGCATCTTCCCGTTGGGCGTGAAAACTGGGACCCGAAACGGGTGTTTGTCGACCGAATCTATCGCACCGACGAGCAATGGACCGATAAGGATGACAAGCCCTTTACCCCCAACACCCATTATTGGGTGGGCGGCAATACGAGTTTCTATGGTGCCGCCCTGATGCGTTTTAAGCCGCTGGATTTTGACCGGGTAGACCATGTCGATGGCGTCAGCCCAGCTTGGCCCGTTACCTATGACGATATGCGGCCTTGGTATGAGAAGGCAGAGCGCCTGTGGGAGGTGCATGGCGAACGCGGGATTGATCCAACGGACGATCCCAACGACCCACCTTACCCCTTCCCCGCCCTGACCCATGACCCCGGCATGCTGCGGCTGAAAGCCCATTTCGAGGATTTGGGCTGGACCCCTTCGCCCTTGCCTTTGGGTATTCGCCGCAATGATGCCAATCCGCAGGAAGGCAAATGCGTGCGTTGCAAGACCTGTGGCGGCTTCCCATGCCGTCTCTTGGCCAAGGTCGATGCCCGCACGGCCGCACTGAAGCCTTTAGAGGCCTTTTCGAATGTGACGCTTCTACCGGGCTATAAGGTTCTGGAGTTGAAGACGGACGCACGTGGTAAGAAAGTCACCGAAGTGGTGGCCTCTGGACCAGATGGCGAGGTCTCCTTCTCCGCCGATTATGTCGCGTTAGCCGCTGGTGCGGCCAATTCTGCGGCCCTATTGCTTAAGTCCGCCAACGCGCAACATCCCAATGGCCTAGCCAATAGCTCGGACCAAGTTGGGCGCAATTATATGTTTCACACCACATCGGCGGTGATTTCGGTAGCATTGCGGCATTTCGATTCCAGCTTCCCAAAGACCCTCTGCGTCAATGATTTTTACTATGGCGATACCCAACAGGAATTCCCCTATCCGATGGGGCAAATCCAAATGCTGGAATATATGTCCGGGCAGACGCTTGAAGGGCAGTTAGCAGACTTCATCAGCCCCAATCTGCTGCCCGACAGTTTCATGGACGCATTGGCCGAACGCATGGTCAGCTTTTTGGTCATGTCGGAAGACCTGCCTCGGCCTTTTAATCGGGTGACACTGAATGAAAATGGCGGGATCAAGCTGTCTTACACCGAAGGCGATTTGACGGCGCATAAGAGATTGGTCGAGAAGTTAGAAGCTGGGCTTGAAGGGTTCACGCGGGAACGCTCTTCCTTGTTCGAAGCCAATTTCACCATTGACCAAGAATTGCCGCTCTATGGCACAGCCCATCAATGCGGCACGTTGCGGATGGGGGACGACCCTGCAACTTCGGTCGTCGACAAATGGTGCAAGGCGCATGATTTGGACAATCTCTATGTGGTGGATGCCAGCGTGTTTGTCTCCTCTGCCGCCGTCAATCCAACGCTGACGATTGTGGCCAATGCTTTGCGCGTGGGCGATCATTTAGCCAGAGACATGATGCGCTCAGGTGGGTAGGCCGCCCGGTTCACAGCCTCGTCAGCCAAGCTAATCTTGCACCCCATCTCAATTCAAGTCATGGTAACACCATGCCGCTGCGTCACCTTTGCGAACCCGTTGAACTAGCCGCTGGCACGCACGTATGGGCTGAGCGGGTAAAGCATGGCCCCGACGCACCGGGTTTAGATCGCTTTCCCCATTATCACAGCGTCGCCGAATTGGTGATTTTTGAGTCCGGCAAGGGCTCATTTTGGTTGGACGGGGAAGAGACCACACTTGAGCCACACAGTGTCGTCTATGTCCCGCCGATGTGCAGCCATGATTATGCCTTCAGCCCCGGGGAAAAATCGTGGGTATTGCTGCAACTGGACGCCGATACGGTGCAGGCACTTTCTCAAGTTCTGCCAGAATTGGACTTGGGCCATCCATTTTATGGCCTGCCAAGCCCGCAACAAAGCAAGCAACTGAACACGCTCTGTGACCTCCTCTTAGAAGCCAGCCAGACTAACGCACAATCGGCCATCGTGGCCCGAACCGCTGAGTTGATCCTGTGGGCCGCCCATGCCACCCGGGTTTCGCCCGCCCCATTGCACGGCAAGGGCCAACAAGTCGCGCTGCCTGTCGACCGCCTGCGCCCAGCCTTGGACGCCCTGCGCGCCCAGCCGGGCAAGGACTGGACCTTGGAGCAAATGGCCTCGCTTTGTCACATGTCAGCCAATTATTTTTCCAGGCGGTTTGCCGAGATTATGGGCATGAGCCTAACCGCCTATATTCGGATTTACCGCTTGCAACTGGCCGCACGGCGCTTGGTTCAAGGCCGGGACCCCATTGGCATCATTTCCCAAGATGCAGGCTTTTCCAGCCCCGCCCATTTTGCCTTTCAGTTTAAACAGCGTTTTGGACTAACCCCGCGTGCCTATCGACACGCCGGCCAGACACGCAGCTTACCCCAGCCCATAAGGACTTCTGCATGACCTTTCGTTCGCTTCTTAAAGGCTTAAGCTTGGCAGCACTGACGTGCGCGACTTTGGCGGGCGGTGGGGCAATGGCGCAGGCCACAGGGCCCCTACATGTGCCCTCGCCCGATTGGCGTGATCAGGTCATTTATTTTGTGATGACCGATCGGTTTGAGGATGGCGACCCCAGCAATAATGACCAAGGCAAGGGTGAATTTGACCCCACCCAGCGCGGGCGATTTTCAGGGGGTGATCTCAAAGGTGTTGAAAAGCGGCTCGACTATATTCAGGGCCTTGGTGCAACCTCCGTCTGGGTGACGCCGCCGGTCGAAAATCAATGGCTGGACCCCGCGACGGGCTATGGCGGCTATCATGGCTATTGGGCGAGCAATCTCAAAGCCATTGATCGGCATTTGGGGTCGCTTCAGGATTATCAAAGCCTATCGCGCGCGCTGCACGGCAGGGGCATGTATCTGATCCAAGATATCGTCCTCAACCATACCGGTAATTTCTTCAATTATGGGCCAGATTACGACCCAAAAGACCCGACCAAGGGCTATACGCCATATCCAAACTCCGTGCCCATGGCAGCCCCCACGCAATATCCGTTTTCCTTAAATGACCCGCGCCGGAAGGCGGACCGTGAAGCCGGGATTTATCATTGGACGCCGGACATCAATAATTTGTCCATCCGCGATCAAGAGCTCAATTTTCAACTAAGCGGCCTCGATGACCTCAATACCGAAAATCCTGTGGTGAAGCGCGCCTTGCGCGAGTCCTATGCGCATTGGATCAAGGCAGCGGGGGTGGATGGGTTCCGGGTCGATACGATCTTCTATGTGCCGCCAGAACTAATGACCGATTTTCTGTACAGCAAGGACCCAAAGGCACCTGGAATTGCCGAAGTGGCGCGACGGACTGGCCGGGACAATTTCCATGTCTTTGGCGAAGGCTTTGGGATGGACCGCCGCTTTGAAGACAAAGTCGCCCGGCGCATCAACAGCTATATGGTCGGCCCAAATGGCGAAGCGCGTGCGCCCGGCATGATCAACTTCCCGCTCTATGGCACCGCCACAGATGTCTTCGCGCGCGGCAGACCGCCCGCAGAATTGGCCTATCGGATCGAAACTATGATGGCGTTGCACAAACAGCCCCATCTGATGCCGACCTTCCTCGATAATCACGATGTCGACCGCTTTTTGAGTGGCGGAACAGAAACGGGCTTGCGTCAAAACCTGCTGATGATGATGACGCTACCGGGTATTCCCGTCATTTATTATGGGACAGAGCAAGGCTTCACCGTCCAGCGCGCCGCCATGTTTGCCGAAGGTTGGGGCTCGGGCGGACGCGATCATTTCGACACCACAAGCCCGCTTTATCGCTATATCGCCAGCCTTACGAAATTGCGTCGCGAAAACCGGGTCTTATCGCGCGGCACGCCGAAAGTTTTGGCGGGGGAGGCTGCTGGTGCTGGGGCACTGGTCTATCTAATGCAGGATGGCAACGAGACCCTCGTGGTTGCCATGAATACCGCCGACCATCCGGTCCTTCTCGATAATCTCGATATCGGCAAAGGCGCAGGTACGGTTCTTCAGCCGCTCTTTGCGATGGACGGCAAGGCCCCTCTCTTGGTGGTCGGCCAAAACCAGCGCCTGACAACCGAATTGGGTCCACATGCGGGGGCCGTATGGCGGGTTTCCAAAGCCCCGCCGCTTACCCTGAAGGCCGCACCCAACAGCTTGGCCCTAGACCCTTTGCCCTCTGGCCCGATTACCGAGCCGACTTTGACCGTGCGGGGGCAAGCTGCACCCTCAGAAACCATCAAGCTCGTACTCGATGGCAATTTGGGCGATGCCCAAACTGTCCAAGCCGATGCCACAGGGCGCTGGTCCGCGAAAATCTCCACCGCCGCTTTTGTCGATGAGACCATCACGCATCGGGTGACGGCCTATGCTACCAACTCGGGTCAAGCCTCAAACGCGGGCACATTCAGCGTGCGCCCGGCTTGGAACCTGCGCAATAATGTGGCCGATCCTGCGGGGGACGATACGGGGCCGCCGGGGGCAGCCTATGCTTATCCAACTGACCCGAGCTTTGCCGAGCCCACCATGGACTTGCGCGGCGTGCGGGCTTCGACTGCTGGCGGTGCTCTCAAGCTCGAGATTGATGTGGGCGCGATTAGCCAAGTGTGGAGCCCGCAAAATGGCTTTGACCATCTTAGCCTAACCGGCTTCATCCAATTGCCAGGTGAGACCGATAGCGGCGCGCGCGTCATGCCAAACCAGCGCGGGGAATTACCAGACGGCATGAGTTGGCACTATCGATTCCGCGCCCATGGCTGGACCAATGCACTGTTCAGCCATGTCGGTGCCAGTGCGACCCAAGAAGGCACCAAGACGGGTCCGGCTCCCAGCATTTCGGTGGATAAAGACGCCAAGCGGATTACTTTGATTTTCCCAAGCTCCAGCTTTGGTGAGCAAGCCGATTTGAGTGGAGCTAAGCTCTATCTGACGACCTGGGATTATGATGCCGCCTATCGCGCGCTAGAGCCCAAGGCTGGGGCCTTTATCTTCGGCGGGGCCAAATCCGCCAATGACCCCAAAATCATGGACGCAATTGGGCCGTTTACGATCGGGGCTGCGCCGTCAAAATAGGCCGGTGATGTGACGGTCTGCATCCACCCCAATGGCTTCAGCGGCTGGGATTCTGGGCAGGCCGGGCATCGTCATGATGTCGCCGCACAATGCGACAACAAAGCCTGCCCCGGCGCTTAGACGCACGTCGCGGACGGTTACGACATGGCCTTGCGCCGCGCCCAAGATGGTTGGATCGGTTGAGAAGCTATATTAGGTCTTGGCCATACAGACTGGCAGATGACCAAAGCCTGCCTCTTGCCAGCGGCGGAGTTTGGTGAGGGCAGCTTTATCGATCACCACCTCGGCGGCCCGATAAATGTCTTTGGCAACTGCTTCGATCTTAGCGCTCAAGGGCAGATCATCGGCATAAAGCGGTTGAAAGCGCGCACGGTCTGCCTCGACCACTTCAACCACGGCTTGCGCCAGCTCTTGCGTGCCGGCCCCGCCCTCTGCCCAATGACGACACAGGATGGCACGGCTGCCGTGGCCCTCAACAAAGCGCTCAACCGCGGCAATCTCTTCAGCTGAATCCTGCACAAAATGATTGATTGCCACCAAAGCGGGCACGCCAAAGCGGGCGAGATTTTCCAAATGCTGGCCAAGATTGGCGCAGCCGCGAACCAAAGCCTCCACATCCGTACGACTAAGGTCTGACTTTGCCACCCCACCATTCATTTTCAAGGAACGGATTGTGGCGACCACAACAACCGCCTTCGGGCTGAGGCCTGCTTTGCGGCATTTGATGTTGAAGAATTTCTCAGCGCCGAGGTCCGCGCCAAAACCGGCTTCGGTCACAACAAAGTCAGCCAAGCCCATGGCTGTTTTGGTGGCCACCACGCTGTTGCACCCATGGGCAATATTGGCAAAAGGCCCGCCATGGATCAGGGCTGGATTACCCTCCAACGTCTGGACCAGATTGGGCTCAAACGCCTCCTTCAAAAGGGCGGTCATGGCCCCATCGGCCTTTAAGTCTGCGCAGGTAACAGCACTATGGTCTTTCCGATACGCGACAATAATGGCCCCCAGTCTGGCTTGCAGATCTGCCAAATCCTTCGCCAAGCAAAAGATAGCCATGACTTCTGAGGCAACTGTGATGTCAAAGCCCGTCTCCACCGGTTGTCCATTTCCGCCAAGGGAGCTGACGATCGAGCGAAGCGCGCGGTCATTCATGTCCATCACCCGCCGCCACACGACTTTGCGGGGATCAATCCCAAGTGCAATGCCCCAATAGAGATGGTTGTCGACCATGGCGGCCAACAGATTATGCGCGGCAGTGATGGCGTGGAAGTCGCCGGTGAAGTGGAGATTGATCTCATCCATCGGGATGACTTGGGCGTGGCCGCCACCCGTGGCACCGCCTTTTTGCCCAAAGCAGGGACCGAGTGAGGGTTCGCGTAGGCAGATCGCAACTGACTTGCCCAGCCGGGCCAGACCATCGCCCAGACCGATTGTCGTGGTGGTCTTGCCTTCGCCAGCAGGCGTTGGGCTCATGGCTGTGACCAGAACGAGCGCTGCTTTATGGTCGCGCTTGGCCCCCGCCAGTCGTGCCGTGTCGAGTTTAGCCTTCGTGCGGCCAAAGGGGATTAGAGCGTCTGCTGGAATGCCAATTTTGGCTGCGACCTGGGCCAAGGGGACAGGAGTTGCGGCTTGAGCAATTTCGATATCGGTTGGCAATGTCTGGCCCCTTCCCACGTCGGCAATTTGGCCTCGCTAATGCCATTGGCCTAAGCTTGTAAAGCTGCCGCCCCAGCGCGGATTAGAGGATTTCAAAAATCTGGTAGACAACGCCAGTGGCTTCTTGCGTCCCGACGCCAATGCCAATCATATCATTCAGCCAGTCATACTGGGCGGCACCTGTCTCGAAGCGGGTAACGGTACGCAAGTTAAACGCCTCTTTTGGCAAGATCTCGCCCTTTTTGAAGCGGACCATATCTTCTGCAGACGTCCGCAGCGCTCCTTGATAGGTCAGATAGATCAAAGCCCCATCATCGGTCTTCAGCGTCAAACGCACATCGACCAGCATGCGGTCTTCCCCGCGATAAAGCGCCCAATCAGCGCCGCCCGGAAGGACATCGCCGGTCAAACGGGGCCCTTCAAATCGACCTCCAGTCACCGGCGCGATGAGGCGATTACCCAAGGGGGTTTTGCCGATCCGTGCCATCGCAGCGAAATCAACTTGGAGACGGAGGGCGGTCAAAAATTGGCTGTTTAACTGGGTCATGACGCCCTTCTAGACGCATCGACCCATTTGGCCAAGCGCCCTGCCCGCAAGCCTTATTTCTGCGCCTTGGCTTCTACTTCCCGCATCACGCGCAGCACATTGCCGCCCCAGATTTTGGCTATGTCTTCCTCAGAATAGCCTTCGGCCATCAAGGCTTGCGTGATCTTCCAAACCTTAGAGGCATCTTCAAGGCCAACGACCCCACCGCCACCATCCCAATCAAGGCCAATACCAACATGATCCACGCCGATCAGCCGGATTGCATGGAGCAGATGGGCCATGAAATCATCAAAGGTCGCCCGATTTTCGGGAAACTCTGCATCCAAGCGCACGCGGGCTTGGCGGAAAGCCTCTTGATCGGCTTGGCTGCGGCTGGCGAGATTGGGATAAGCAGCCGCCAGTTTTGCAAGGGCCGCGCGGCGCTCTGGCGATTGCGGCAAAGCCTTCAAATAGGCCCCAAAAGCATTCATCTGGATCACGCCACCTTTGGCAGCCAGAGCTTTCAGGCGGTCATCATCCAAATTGCGTGGGTGGTCAAAGATTGCCTTACAGCCGCTGTGCGAGGCGATGATGGGTGCCGTCGACAATTCCAGCATCTGGTCGAGTACTTGGTCGGAGGCATGAGACTGGTCAAGGATCATGCCCAAACGATTAGCCTCTGCCACCAATTGCTTGCCCAGCGGGCTAAGCCCACCCCATTCGGCTTTATCCGTTGAACTATCCGCCCAGTCATTGGTGGCAAAATGGACCGGCCCGACCATACGCACACCGAGTTTGTAAAAGGTCTCAAGCAGAGAAACGTCCTTGGCCAAGGGGTAAGAATTCTCAATCGACATGAAGACGACGCGCTTACCTTCAGCGGCAATCCTGGCTGCATCATCGGCCTTCAAGGCAAGACCAAAGACTTTGGGACTGCGCGCCAGCATTTCGCGGATCACCACGGCGCGCATCAGCCCCGCATCGCGCGCAGCATTGAGGCCTTCAGGTGTTCGTGGACCTTGGGCCGTATAGATCACCCAAAAGCCGCCATCGAGCCCGCCTTCCTTCATGCGCGGCACATCGACTTGGGCAAAGGCGGTCTTCCAGTCATTGTGCTTGAGAATATCAAACCCCGGACGCGCCACGACAGCGGGCGTATCTAGATGGGTATCAAGCGTCAAAATCCGCTCATGCAGCGCGCGTGCTGCGCGCTCTGACGGCATAGTCTTGGCAAGCGCTGGGCCAAAGGCCAGCATCCCAAGGCTTAAACTTATGAGGGCCAATTTGGCTTGGCGAAAGCAGCGGTCACGCATTGTCGGATTTCCATTACTTTTGATCTTACTGGGCTAGTAAGATGGTGCGCGCATAAGACGTGATCTGTCCAGCCACCCTTACGCACTTGCCTCGGGCAGAACCGCCAACGCCCCTTCTCAAGGCGCTGGCCGTCCTAAAGGTTGCCCAAATCGCCTAGCCAAGCAGCAAAGGCACAATCACCATGCCAAGGCCGATGGTGGAAATAATCCATACCAAAGAGCGAATATTCTTCACGCCATAGGCATAAAGCGGCACGTAAATGATCCGTCCGATCAGATAAATATGGGCACCCCAAACCGTAATCGCGTTTTCCTTGCCCGCTGCAACCGCAATCAGAACTGCGGCAATGAAGAGGGGCAGGGTCTCGTAGAGATTGTCTTGCGCTCGGCGGAGACGCTCTGCCATGGGCGAGAGCGGCGGCATGGTTTCATCGCGGGCCCCCATGTTCCACTTCAAGCCATATTGGCCCGTCCGGGCGACATCAAACAACAGAATCTGGACAAAGGCCAAAACCAAAGTCCAAGCCAGAACGGTTAAAAGTGGTGTCATAATCTGTTTGCCTCCCCAGGGTTTTGCCCATGTGTGGGCGATTGCGGGCATAGGAAGCCAAAGTGACGTCTGCGTCAAGGAAGGCCGCGCCGGACAGACGCAAGGCTTGCCGCGCTCTATCCACATCCCGATGCTGCGACACAGCCTGTTGCCCGCATTTGGCCCTTGCAAAAGAACAAAAGAAGAACATACTATGGGCTATGGTTGCACGTTCTTATCTTGGCCTTCTTGCCCCCGAGCAGGATTTTGAGCGCTTGCGCGCCTATCGCGATCAACTCTTGACCATGGCGCAAGCCTATCGGCCTGGGGGGGCCGAATATATGGCGCTGTCGCGGGCGGTAATGGCTTTGGATGAAGCAGCCGGAACCGTCATGAATAAGCCCGGCTTCTATCAAAGCCGCCTGCATAAGACGACTTAAGGCCACCCCGGCTAACCCGAGCGCATGCAACATAGATTAAAGCTATTGATCAACGTCATATAATCGATTGGACCAATGTTACCTGTGGCCTTAGGGTAGATCCATGACTTCACCACCAAAAAAAGAGGATATGACGATGGAAACCCAAGGCAAATGCCCTGTTATGCATGGTGGCGGCCAACCCGCTAAAGTTGGAACCCAATCCAATCGTGATTGGTGGCCAAACCAGCTTAATCTGAAAATGCTGCATCAGCATACCAGCCTTTCAAGTCCCATGGGACAAGGCTTTGACTATGCCGCCGCTTTCCAAGCTTTAGACCTCGACGCACTAAAGGCCGATGTGATGGCATTGATGACCCAGTCGCAAGATTGGTGGCCAGCCGATTACGGCCATTATGGCCCCTTCTTCATTCGGATGGCATGGCATAGTGCCGGGACCTATCGCACGGGTGACGGCCGGGGCGGCGCTGGCGCTGGAACCTTGCGGTTCGCGCCGTTGAACAGCTGGCCCGACAATGGCAATCTCGACAAAGCCCGTCGCCTGCTGTGGCCGATCAAACAGAAGTATGGCAGTGCCATTTCCTGGGCCGACCTCATGATCCTCGCAGGCAATTGTGCGCTTGAGTCGATGGGCTTCAAAACCTTTGGCTTTGCTGGTGGTCGTGTGGATGTCTGGGAACCAGAAGAAGATATCTATTGGGGTAAAGAAAAGGGCTGGTTGGATGACCAGCGCTATTCAGGCGAACGGGAATTAGAAAACCCCTTGGCTGCCGTTCAGATGGGCTTGATCTATGTGAACCCAGAAGGTCCCAATGGCGTGCCTGACCCCTTGGCCTCGGCCTTCGACATTCGCGAGACCTTTGGCCGTATGGCGATGAATGATGAAGAGACCGTCGCATTGATCGCGGGTGGCCACACATTTGGCAAAGCCCATGGTGCCGCAGACCCCAGCAAATATGTGGGCCCTGAACCTGAAGGTGCCACAATTGAGGAACAGGGCTTTGGCTGGGCCAATAGCTTTGGCTCTGGCAAGGGTGCAGACACCATCACCAGCGGCCTTGAAGGGGCTTGGACCACCAATCCGATCAAGTGGGACAATAATTATTTCGACAATCTGTTTGGCTATGAATGGGTACAGACCAAGAGCCCAGCTGGGGCGACCCAATTTGTGCCAGCAGAAGCCGATGCCCATGGCACAGTCCCGGATGCACATGACCCCAATAAGCGTCATGCGCCTGTGATGTTTACCACCGACCTCGCGCTACGATTCGACCCGATTTATGGGCCGATCTCCAAGCGCTTCCATGAAAATCCAGACCAGTTTGCCGATGCCTTTGCAAGGGCATGGTATAAGCTCACCCACCGTGACATGGGCCCACGCGCCCTGCATCTTGGCCCTTGGGTTCCAGCCGAAGAATTGATCTGGCAAGATCCAATCCCTGCCTTGGACCATGCCTTGGTAGATGACGCCGATATTGCCGCCCTAAAGGCAGAAATTGCGGCTACAGGTCTTAGCATTTCGGAAATGGTGTCAACAGCTTGGGCGTCGGCCTCGACGTTCCGTGGCTCAGACAAGCGTGGTGGGGCCAATGGGGCTCGCATCGCTTTGGCCCCGCAGAAGGACTGGGAGGTCAACCAACCTGAGCAATTGGCCAAGGTATTGGAGCACTTGCGCACCATCCAGGCCAAGTTCAATGCCAAAGCTACCTCGGGCAAAAAAGTCTCCTTGGCAGATTTGATTGTTCTGGCAGGCTCTGTCGGCCTAGAGTCCGCAGCCGCCAAGGCAGGCCATAGCATCAAAGTACCCTTCACCCCCGGGCGGATGGATGCCAGCCAAGAGCAAACCGATGTGGCCTCGTTCCAAGTGATGGAACCGGTCGCAGATGGCTTCCGCAATTATCAAAAGCCCAATCTGTCGATTTCGGCTGAAGAATTGCTGGTGGACCGGGCGCAGCTTTTGACCCTCACCGCGCCTGAAATGACAGTATTGGTAGGCGGCCTGCGCGCTTTAGGGGTGACAAGCCCGGATGGACGCCATGGTGTTCTGACCGCACGCCCTGAGACATTGACGGCAGATTTCTTTGTCAATCTGCTTGATATGGATGTGGCTTGGGCCCCGATTGCGGGAGAATCTGGCCTCTATCAAGGCCGCAATCGTCACACCGGAGCCAAGGTTTGGACGGCAACGCGGGTTGATCTAGTCTTTGGGTCTAACTCGCAATTGCGGGCTTTGGCTGAGGTCTATGCGAGCCAAGATGGGCAAGCCCGCTTCCTCGATGCCTTTGTGTCCGCTTGGACCAAAGTGATGAACTTGGATCGCTTTGATCTGAAGAAGAACTAATCAAGCCGGGGCTGTCGCCACGTATCGGGTGGCGGCAGCCCTTGTCTAACAGTGCTAAGCCCACACCTTGACCGGCTCAAGACCGTTCGCTTCATGACAGGTGCGACTCACCCTCACTTTGTCATGAAGATGACGCTGAGTGGGATTAAGGGAAAAGCATGTTTCAAAGACGCCAATTTTTGACCCTAGGGGGCAGTGCTGCCCTTACCACACTGCCTTTAGCAGGCTGCGTCACCGCCAAGCCTTTCTTGGAAGATTTGCCCGATTTTCCCCGCGCGCCCATCAGCCCACGACTTGGCAATCGCCGTGTGTCACGTATCGCACTCACCTCATGTTCAGACCAAGACTTGGACTTGAGCCTGCTTGACGATGTTCAGGCGGCAAAGCCCGATCTCCTGATTATGATGGGCGATAATGTCTATGGCTCTGATACGCCCAAAGATCCGCAATTGCCCGGCCTGAAAGAAGCCTATCGCAAGCTTTCCGAGGCACCGGCCTTTCGCAGACTGGTCTCTGCCACGCCAACAGAAGCCGTCTGGGACGACCATGATTACGGCATGAATGATGGCGGTGGAGACTTTGCCTTTAAGGCCAAAGCCCAAGCCATGTTCGTGAGCTTTTGGAACATTGCGCGCAACAACCCAATTCGCCAGCGTCCGGGCATTTATCGTGCGTTTCGTTCAGGCCCGCCTGGCCAAGTCTTGCAGGTCATTTTGCTCGACACGCGCTATTTTCGCGACCCCCTTGTGCGAACCGATCAACGCAATGCACCGGGCAAAGAACGCTATATCCCCCACCCCCTGAGCTCTGAAGCCGACATTTTGGGGGCTGCGCAATGGGCGTTTTTAGAAGAGGAGTTAAAAAAGCCCGCCGATTTGCGCCTCATCATCTCCTCTATCCAAGTCATTGCGGACGGCCACGGCTGGGAGCGCTGGGGCAATTTCCCGCGGGCGCAACAACGGCTGTATGATCTGATTGCCCAAACCAAGGCCAATGGTGTCGTCTTTGCATCTGGCGACCGCCATTTTGGCTCAATCCATCAACAAAAAACCGGCGTTGCCTATCCGCTGACAGACATCACAGCCTCTGGGATCAATAAGGGCTTTACCACAGCACCCGGCACAGATTGGATAAGAGAGCCTGCCAGCAATCGGATTGGTGATGGCTATGGACCGATTAACTTTGGCCTTGTTGAGGTGGATTGGGCAGGTCAGACACTCGATCTCAAGCTTGCCGGCGTGGGCGGAAAGATAACACGGGCGCATCGTCTGGCCTTTGGCGATCTGCGCGCCTGAGACCCAGCCAAACAGGGGCATTGTAAGCCAGCTCTTTTTGTATGATCGTGGCGCTCACAATAAAAACTGGGAGCGACTTTCATGGATCATTCAACCCCCATCGCAATCATCGGCGCGGGCCTCGGTGGGCTTGCTGCTGCCATTCAGTTGAAACAGGCTGGTTACACCAATCTGATCCTGCTGGAGAAAGCCAGCCGCGTTGGGGGCACGTGGGCCCAGAATACCTATCCCGGCTGCTCCTGCGATGTGCCGGTTGCGCTCTATCAATATAGCTTTGCCCCGGCGATCCATTGGACCAACACCTATCCCAGCTCGGCCGAAATTCAGGCCTATTGCGAACAATTGGTCGCGGGGTTCGATTTAAGCCCCATGCTTTCCCTGAACACCGAAGCCACTTCTGCTGTCTGGGACGAGACCCACCAGCACTGGACGATCACCACACGCGACGGCCAAGTTCACCAGGTCGGGGCCATCATCTCGGCCTTGGGTCAATTGAACCGCCCGTCAATCCCGCCGATTCCGGGGCAAGAAGGCTTTCAGGGGGCCAGCATGCATTCGGCAGCTTGGAACCATGACATCGACCTTACAGGCAAGCGGGTGGGGGTCATTGGCTCTGCGGCGAGCGCGGTACAATTGATTCCAGAAGTCGCAAAGGTTGCGGGCTCGCTGGTGGTGTTTCAACGCTCTGCCAATTATATCGGGCCTCGCGGTGACCGCGAAATCCCACCCACCGAAATTGCGCTTCTGCTCAGCAACCCACAAGCGGCGATGGACCTAGGCGCACGCAATCGCGCCATGATTTTTGACACCGCCGACACGTATTTCTGGCAGACATTTAGCTGGACCCCGGAAGGCCGCGCTGCCTATGCCGACATCGCCAAGCGCCATTTGGAAAAGCAGATTGCAGACCCTGTTCTCCGCGCGAAGCTCACGCCCAATTACCCCGTTGGCTGCAAACGCTTTCTTTTCACCGACACCTTTTACCCCGCCCTCACCCAAGACCATGTGACGCTCGAGACCGCTAGGATCGAAGGGTTTGATGCAACGGGCCTCAGCGTTGAAACAGGCACCCATTATGATTTGGACGTGGTGATTTATGCCACCGGATTTGAAACGACCGGCTGGCACTGGAGCTTAGATGTCGTCGGCCAACAAGGGACACGCCTTGCCGATCACTGGGCAGAAGGGCCTGAGGCCTATTTGGGCATCACCACAGCGGGCTTCCCAAACTTCTTCATGCTCTATGGCCCCCATACCAATCTGGGCCACAATTCCATCACCTTTATGATTGAGCGGCAGATTGAGTATGTGCGGGCAATGCTGGCAGGCCTAGCCGAACAAAAGGCCAAATCCGCGAGCATTAAGCCCGAGGCTCAGGCACGGTTTATCGCGAAGTTACAAGAAGATTTAGGCCGAACTGTTTGGGCAGATCCCAGCTGCAATTCTTGGTACAAGAATGAAAAAGGGCAAATTACACAAAATTGGGGCCGTAATTGCACCGCTTATGCCGAGGCCGTGAATACTGTAATTTGGGAAGATTATCAGGTGTGTTGACCGCACAGTGGAATTTAGTTGTCCTTCGAATTGCTGCAACAGAGAGTCCAAAGGACTTGACAGAAAGGTGACAGATTGTCACACAAAAGAGGCTTGGACTTCGGTCCGGCGGCGTTTCGGGGAGGAGACGCCCTTTTGGCTCTCGCGAGAGGGTGGCCGCGCCTAACCATGGCGCGGCCTTTTTTTATCTTGCCACCTCCCAATCTGTTTTATCAAAAGCTCGACTGCGTCCCGTTTTGACGTAGAACTAGACTAGACTGTCGTGCTGTGTGTGAGCCCGGCACCAGCTGTGGCACAAACATGTCAGACTATCTCCAGATTGAGTCGCAAGGACATCTTAGCCATGGCCCCCTCCACGAGCCCGGAAACCATTTCGCCCGAATTTTTGAACTTGATGGCTGTTATTGGCCTCTATGTGTTAATCCTCTTAGTCGCGGTCTATTTTGCCCTGACGCGGTCTAACCGTCCTTTGACCCAATTGGGTCGGCGGATTGAGGACATGAATGTGCGTTTTGTCGATTATCGGCAGGACCTTCAGACCGGCATCACCTCGGTTCGCGAAGAAGCCCAACGCCAGAACCTGCAAGCGCGCGAAGAAATGGCCAGTCGCATGGCAGGAATCGCCCAAGACCTGCAGCGTCTGATTGACGTCATGTCGGCTGCCCAGCGCGAGCGGCTCGACGCCTTTGGCGTGAGTTTGGCGGAGTATCGCGCCGCTACCAGCGAAGACAGCCGCGCCCTGCGCGAGGAGGTCAATAAAGCCATTGCTTTGCTTTCGGCCACATTGGTCGACGGCATGACAGCGCAGGGCCGCTCTCAAGCTGAGGAGCTCAGCAAAGCGCAAACCCAGATCAAGGAAATGATGGAGGCAAATGATCGCACCGCGCTGGCGCTGCGCCAAACCGTCGAAGGCCGCCTTGATGTCCTGCGGCAGGAAAATGAAGCTAAGCTGGAACAGATGCGCGTGACGGTTGATGAAAAGCTGCAAGGCACGTTGGAGCAACGCTTGGGTGCCTCCTTCAACCAAGTGAATGAGCAATTAGAGCGCGTATTTAAGTCTGTCGGTGAGATGCAGACCATTGCCACCGGCGTTGGCGACCTCAAACGCGTCCTAACCAATGTGAAAGCCCGCGGCACGTGGGGTGAAGCTACTTTGGGCATGCTGCTGGAACAGGCAATGAGCCAAGAGCAATATGCCCAGAATGTTGAAGTGAAACCGGGCAGCAACCAACGCGTCGAATTCGCCATCCGTCTGCCCAATGATGGTGATACGCCGGTCTGGCTGCCGATTGATGCCAAGCTGCCGGTGGAAGATTATGAGCGCCTCATTGATGCCTCAGAACGGGCCGACACGGTGGGAATCGATGCTGCACAAAAGGGTCTTGAACGCGCCATCAAGATCGCCGCCAAAGACATATTCGAGAAATATATCGCGCCTCCGCACACAACCGATTTTGCCATCATGTTCCTGCCAACCGAAGGCTTGTTTGCCGAAGTGGTTCGCCGGCCGGGCCTCGTTGACAGCTTGCAGCGCGACTTCAAAGTCTTGGTTTCTGGCCCCACGACCTTGATGGCGACTCTAACAAGCCTGCGCATGGGCTTCCGGACTTTGGCGATCCAACAGCGCTCCAGCGAAGTCTGGCAGGTGCTGAGTAAGGTCAAGCAAGAGTTTGAGAAGTTTGGCGGCGTCTTGAAGAAAGTTGAAGACAAGCTGGATCAAGCCAAGACGGTTGTGCAACAAGCCCGCACCCGCGAAAATGTGCTGGGTCGGCAATTGCGGGCGGTCGAAACCCTGCCGGGCAGCGCGCCCCTGACCGCCCTGCCCTTTGCCCAGTCGCAAGACCTGCTGGACGATGTGCTGGATGAGGGGGACGAGGCCTAAAGCCTTGCCGATCTGGTCAAACAAAAAGCCCGCCGACTTTCGTCGACGGGCTTTGTTTTTTAGCTGGACCTATCAGCCTATTCGCGGTCGCCCAAGAAGCTGAGCAAGAATTGGAACAGGTTGATGAAGTTCAGATAGAGGCTCAAGGC
Organism: Aquidulcibacter sp.; assembly: GCF_020253525.1. Lineage (GTDB taxonomy): Bacteria > Pseudomonadota > Alphaproteobacteria > Caulobacterales > Aquidulcibacteraceae > Aquidulcibacter. The sequence goes on along the minus strand of NZ_JADCBK010000094.1, from coordinate 7,943 downwards.
ACCCATCGTGGTTGCAACTGACATCGCGGTTTCGTTGCCCTTCAAGTAATAATACTCGAACTTCAAACGCTGGGTATCAAAAGCGATCAGACCTGAGAAGATCAACACGCCCAAGCCGGAGATGACGAAATTCATCATCGGGCTTTGCAGGAAGATGTTGACGATACCGGCCAAGATCAGGCCAAACATGCCCATGATCAAGAACGAACCAAAGCCCGTCAGGTCACGCTTCGTGGTATAGCCCCACAACGACAGAGCACCGAAGGCCGACGCCGTGATGAAGAAGGTCGAGGCCAAGGACTGACCCGTGTAGATCAGAGCCAACACGCCAAGGCCCGCGCCGATCAGCGTCACAATCGTCCAGTACAACAGGCTCGCACCGGTCTTCGATGGGTTACGCATCGCAAACATCGAGATGAGCAGGATCACCATGGGTGAAAACGCCACAACCATCCCGAGGCCGGTGTAGCCAATGCGACCATTGTTCATCACAAACAACAGATCGCGGACCGGCGGCACCGATGATGTAATATAGGCCAAGATGCCCGAGAGCACCAAGCCAAGGCCCATTTTGTTGTAGACGCCCAACATAAAGCTCCGCAGGCCAGCGTCGACGGACATGTCCATCGTAGTCCCGGCTGGGATCGCTTGAGCGTGAAACCTATTTTGGTCGTTCATTTTCTTTCCTTTTCAACATGCGGACAGCCTTCTGTCGCATTGCTTGGCCTTAATATCATGCCGCTAAGCATTGGACGCAAGACAACTTTACTACACGATTTTGTGTGCGAGGCCGTAATGAGTCGATTGAGTTGCCTGATCGTTTTGTCTAGCAGCCACCGTCGCCGCCGATCTCAACCCCTGTTAGCCTTCCATATGGTGAGGCTACACGCACTATGCTAGGAGAAGCCTATGCTTCAATTACATACATTTTCCCACTCCTCGGCTTCCTACCGCGTTCGCATTGCTTTGGCCCTGAAAGGGGTGACCAGTGACAGCCACTTTGTCTCGCTGATTGCCAATGACCATTTGTCGGAGACCTATCGCGCTCTCAACCCCGAGGGTCGGGTGCCAGCAATCGTGACCGAGCACGGGGTTCTGACCCAATCGTTTGCGATCATGGACTGGTTGGAAGACACCATCCCAGAACCGAGCCTTTATCCCACTGATACGTGGCAGCGGGCCTTATGCCGCGCCTTTGCCCATGCCATTGCGAGCGATATCTTCCCGGTGCAAAATTTGGGTGTTCGGCGCAAGCTGGCTGCCGACTTTGGCGCCGATGAAGCACGTACAACGCAATGGTGTGCGGAATGGATTGCCAAAGGCTTTGCCGCATTAGAAATTGAGACGGCCAAGCGCGTTTGGTCACCAGAACAGGGTTATTTGTTTGGGCCGTCGCCAACTTTGGCGGATATCTGTTTAGTTCCACAGATGAATAATGCCCGCCGCTATGGGGTGGACTTGACCCCCTTCCCGCTTTTGGTTGCCGCCGATACCAAAGCGCGCGCGCATCCGGCCTTTGTTGCAACCGCCCCAGAGACGCAGGCAGGCTGATTTTTGTAGCTTAAGTGTGCAGTTTACGTTAGAGTTACCCTATGGAACACGAACACAAGCTAACCATCCTTTTGCAAAAGGCCCTTGCGAACAGCTTTAATGTTCTCGGGTGGAGTCCTGCCGACATTGAGGCACGAACAGAGCTCGATTCGACCGGGGAAGAGGCTGTGTTTGTGACGCTCTACCTGCCAACCCATAAGCCCTTCCTCAGTGGTCCAGAGTATCGCTCTGCGCATACTTGGATCATTTCCATCCTAGCTGACCGTCAAATTGATCGTCCTGTGTATCTCAGATTGGCGGGCGAAAAAGTACAAGCGGCTTAGCCATGACTTATCCGCTTTTGGATGTCGCCCGCTTGTTGCTTCTGCCTGGCGAAACCGCAGAGGCAAGAGTTGCACGAAACAGAGCGGTGAGCACCGCCTATTACGCCATTTTCTCAGAAGTGTGTGCGCCCATCGCCAAAACCTTTGTTGAGCCTGAACACGCTGCAGGGGCGATAAGTGAGGCCAGCTATCAACGTGCCTTTCGAGCTTTGGAGCATGCTACGCTCCGCAAGATAGCGCTTAAGATCGCAGAAGGCGGCCGCGAGCGGTCAAAAACAGTCCCCATGAGTCCTGCCAAGGCCGTACAACATGTTTGGGCAAGCAATTGCATTGCACTGCAAGAAGCGCGCTATTCTGCAGACTACGACCCCTTTTTCACAGCTTCTCTCCAAGAGGCAGAATCCCGTATCTTACAAGCCGAAGAAGCCCTAGAAGCTTTGACCAAGATCGGCGAAGCAGGACGCAGACAACTGGCGTTTGATCTCGTCTTCACCAACCAAAGACCCACACCTAGATCATGAAGCCCCTCAATCTTGAAACCTATCTGCCCTATCGATTAAGCGTGGCCTCCAACAAGGTCAGCGCCTTGATTGCCAAGGCCTACGAGGCACGATTTGGGTTGACGATCCCACAATGGCGCTTGTTGGCGATCCTCGCCGAAGGCGTGCCGCTGTCGCAGCAAAATCTCGTCACCCGCACCGCCATGGACAAAGTCACCGTCAGCCGTGCAGCACAAGCCCTGATCACACGTGGCCTCGTGCAATCCAAGCCGAGCGAAAAAGACCGTCGCGCTGTTGAGTTGAGCCTGACGGCAGCAGGGGTTTCCATCGTTCAAGAGGTCGCCCCCGTTGCGCTCGCCTTTGAGAAGTCTCTGATTGAGGCCATTGGCGGCCAAGCCGCTGAGCGCTTGGAAGCCATGCTGCGCAAGTTGGAAGACCAGACCGAAAAATTGGCAAAATAGGTGTTGCCCCATCTTGGCAATTAGTAACAAATGAAACTATAATGGGGCTAGCTATGGTTGGAGCCCCCGATGACGGACTTGTTTGAAAACCCCCTTGGTACTGATGGCTTTGAGTTTGTTGAATTCACAAGCCCAGACCCCGACGCATTGGCGACCTATTTCCGCCAATTGGGCTTTACGGCGGTTTCCAAGCATCGCTCGAAGAATGTGATCCGGTTCAAACAAGGCGACATCAACTTCATCCTCAATATGGAGCCTGTGGGTCAAGCAGCTGAGTTCCGCCAGCAGCGCGGACCATCGGCCAATGCCATGGCGTTTCGGGTCAAGGATGCCGCCCACGCCTTCCGGGAGGCAGTCGCGCGCGGGGCCGAAGCTGTCGACAGCCCCATCGGGCCGATGGAACTGGATATTCCTGCGATTAAGGGCATTGGTGGAGCCTTTATCTATCTGGTTGATCGCTATGGTGCCCAAAGCATTTATGATGTCGACTTTAAACCCATCCCCGGCGCTGCCGAAGAAGAAGCCATCAATTCAACAGGTCTGACCTATCTCGACCACCTAACCCACAATGTGTTCCGCGGAAAAATGGACGTATGGGCAGACTATTATGAGCGCATCTTCAACTTCCGCGAGATCCGCTATTTCGACATTGAAGGCAAAGTATCCGGCTTGTTTTCTAAAGCCATGACCAGCCCCTGTGGCAAAATCCGTATCCCCTTGAACGAAAGCAAGGGCGAAGAAGGCAAGACCGACCAGATCGAAGAATTCCTTCAGCGCTATAAGGGTGAAGGCATTCAACATATCGCCATGGGTTCCTCCGACCTATTGACCACAGTCGACCAGCTCCGCGCTCGCGGTGTCGAACTGCAGGACACGATCGATACCTATTTTGACTTGATCGACACCCGCCTGCCCGGTCACGGCCATGATGTGGAAGCCCTGCGTCAGCGCAAAATCTTGATTGATGGTGCGCCAAGCGAAGGCCAAGGCCTGTTGTTGCAAATCTTCGGCAAGGATGCCGTTGGCCCTATCTTTTTCGAGTTTATCCAGCGAAAAGGAAATGAGGGCTTTGGTGAAGGCAATTTCAAAGCCCTGTTTGAAAGCATCGAATTGGACCAGATTCGACGCGGGGTTTTGCAAGGCTAAGGCCGAAATTGGGAGCGGTTTAGGATGGGAAAATTTGGTGCGCTTTGCAGCATAGCGGCTTTAGGTTTCGCGCTGGGTGCCTGCACCATGACCACCCAAATAGGTGACGGCCCGGAAAAGACCCGCACCTTCCTGACAAGCCCCCCAGCCCCCATGCCTGCTTGGTCGATTGCTATTCATGGCGGGGCTGGCGTGATTGAGCGCAAGGACTTAACGCCCGAGCAGGACAAAGCCTATCGCGCCGCCTTGGCAGAAGCCATTGAGATTGGTGCCGATATCCTCCGCAAAGGTGGCGACGGGATCGACGCGGTGGAAGCCACAGCCCGTTATCTGGAAGATAATCCCTTATTCAATGCAGGCCGGGGTGCAGCGATTGATGCCTCTGGCAAAGCGACCTTGGACGCAGCCATTATGGTTGGCCAAGGCCTTAAGGCGGGCGCAGTTGCGGGCATGATGACAACTCGCCACCCGATCAGTGCAGCGCGTGCCGTGATGGAAAAGACTCCACATGTGTTTCTGATCGGCGAAGGCGCGGATCAATTCGCCCGCGAACAAGGCCTTGAACAAGTGCCCAACACCTTCTTCTTGACGGCGCGGCGCTGGCAAATTCTTGAAGAAGTTCTGACCGAACAAAAAATGCCAATCCCGCCAAAGCCCCCGGGCCTCACCAATGATGGCCCCGTCCGCTCGGGCCCGAATGCGGCCAAGTCAGGGGAAGCGCGCTTTGGGACGATTGGGATTGTGGTACGCGACACCAAGGGCATGTTGGTGGCTGGCACCTCCACTGGCGGTCTCACCGGCAAGAAATGGGGCCGCGTCGGCGATGTGCCCGTCATTGGGGCGGGAACTTATGCGACGCCCACCTGCGCGGTCTCGGGCACTGGAACGGGCGAATATTTCATCCGCTTAGGCGTTGCCCGTGCCATTTGCGATAAGGCGGCAGAGCCCGGCATGGACCTGCAGGCTGCAGCAGATGCGGTTATGAAAAAGGACCTGACCGCTTTGGGCGGTGATGGCGGGGTCATTGTCGTCAATGCGCGGGGGCAGACGGTTGCAAGCATGAACACACCTGGCATGTATCGCGCGCAAATGAGTGCGGTTAGCCCTGCGCGCGTGGCCATTTATGCAGACGAGAACTAGGATAAGGGACGAGTCATGAGCCAGCTTCGAGGCATTCACCATGTCGCCTATCGCTGCCGCGATGCGAAGGAAACGGTGGACTTTTATCACGACGTGTTGGGCATGGATTTTCAAATCGCCTTTGCCGAAGACCATGTGCCCTCTACCGGTGCCTATGACCCTTATATGCACGTCTTTCTCGATGCCGGCGGCGGCAATGTGCTGGCCTTTTTCGAACTGCCTGAGCAGCCGGACATGGGCCGCGACCCCAATACGCCCGAATGGGTGCAGCACATCGCCTTTAAGGTCGATAGTGAAGAAGCTTTGCTCGCTGGCAAGGCGCGAGCTGAGGCGCGCGGGTGCACGGTGATTGGCCCAACCGATCACGGCATTTTTCGCTCCATCTATTTCTTCGACCCCAATGGGCACAGGTTGGAACTCGCCCATGATACCGGCACTGCTGCAGAACTAACCGAACTGCGACGGGTTGCGCCCGAGATGCTGGAAGAATGGTCGCGCACGAAAAAAGCGCCACGCCATGCCGACTGGCTGCACGCCAAGGCCCGCGCCAGCCACGCAAAATCTGATCCGGCTTAAAAAGTACCATAGAAACGGTCTGGGACCACCCAGCCTTTAGGAAACGCTGATGAAACTCGCCTCACTCAAATCTGGCCGCGATGGTCGCCTCGTCGTGGTCTCGTCTGACTTGAATTATTGTACCGATGCGGGCCTGATCGCTCCAACTTTACAAGCCGCGCTTGACGATTGGGCCCGGTGCGGCCCTGCCCTACAGACGTTGAGCGAGGCCCTTGAACGCGGTGCAGTTCCCACCGAACGCTTTCATGAACGTGAGGCCCATTCGCCGCTGCCGCGCGCCTATCAATGGGCCGATGGTTCCGCCTATGTGAACCATGTCCAATTGGTGCGCCAAGCCCGCGGCGCTGAGATGCCAGAAAGCTTTTGGACCGACCCACTAATGTATCAAGGCGGCTCCGACGATTTCTTGCCGCCACGTGCGCCCATCCCGCTGGCCGATGAAGCTTGGGGCTGTGACCTTGAGGCCGAAGTCGCCGTCATCACCACCGATGTGCCGCAGGGAATTAGCGCAGAAGCAGCGCGTGACCACATCGCTCTCATTTGTCTCGTCAATGATGTCAGCCTGCGCAATCTGATCCCCAATGAATTGGCCAAGGGCTTTGGCTTCTTCCAGGCCAAACCCGCCAGCGCGTTCTCCCCTGTCGCCGTGACGCCCGACAGCCTCGGGCCTTTATGGGACGGCGGCAAACTGCATGTCACCTTAAGCGTGGACCTCGATGGTAAGCCCTTGGGACGGGCCGAAACCGGCGTGGATATGACGTTTGATTTTGGCCAATTGATCGCCCATGCCGCCCGTACCCGTAACCTCTGCGCTGGCACGATTATTGGCTCTGGCACGGTGTCCAACCGCGATGCGGCTGGTGGCCCAGGTAAGCCGATCGCCGAAGGTGGCCTTGGCTATTCCTGCTTGGCCGAAGTGCGCGTCGTAGAAACGATTCTGCACGGTGCCGCCAAGACGCCCTTCCTCAAACACGGCCAAGTCGTACGCATCTGGGCCGATGACGCCTCCGGCCACTCCATCTTTGGGGCGATTGAGCAGAAGGTGGTTGGGTAGCGCCTTTTCAGCCTATTTGAAATAATCTCGATTTAGACTTCACTCTACCTCCGGAGAGATTTGCAGGCGCACATAGAGCGCGGTAAAGAAGATCATATTGTGTAGGGTGTGCGCTACCAAAGGCACCCAAATTGATCCAGAAATGGTAAAGGCACAGCCCCAGATGAGGCCGGCGATCCCGGCGTGGATGGCATGCCCCGGCCTTTCCTTCGACAAATGAGCCAAGCCGAAGATAATTGACGACATCAAAACAAGACAAAACGTCTCAAAATTCGTGCTGCCATCAGACAATCCTATGCCAATAAAGGCCACCCTGAATACAAGTTCTTCTAGCGTCGCCATAACGGGAAGATAAAGCGCAACGAAAATGCAGAATTGATAAGGCTTTGCGGTGAGAAAGCGCTCATATGGGTTGTTGTCGTCCGAACGCGGCAGTCGAAAGGCCTTATGGATCAGGATATATAAAACCGCACCTCCCAAGCCTACGATCAGCGTCATGGCAACTTGTGACAGGAAACCAGCGATGTCAGAGGGTGGGGTAAAGTATTGCCGCAAACGATCCAAGGTAACGGTTGAACTAAAGGCGAACAACAAACCCAACCCAAGAACGGCCAAGTAGGGAATCAATGCGCTCCATTTGTACCAGCGAGCCAGACGCCTTAACGCCAGAAAGGATGCCATCAAGCCGATTGCTGCCCAGAATTCGGTCACCTGTTATTTCCCTTTAGCTCTGAATTGCATCGGTATCTAAAGCGAGCGGTAGCCGCTTCAGTGATGTGGCATTCGGTGTCATCCGGCGACAGAAGCGCCGCACCTAAGGTGAATCCCAGTCCTTGAATGCCAAACGGTCAAGCAAAACCTGAAGTGGCTCTGTTCAAGTTTACGTCAGGAAGGCTTATGCGCAGGCCCTGCCTGCCCCAAAAGCCATACATTATTGTTCGTGGGCGATTTAACGCGACACATCGCCCGATCCCGCCAGAAGAAGCGGCCTGAAAGGTTTTTTCCGTCTGGACCCATTTTGGTGGAAACCTTGTTTCACCAAAATGGATGATCGAGGATGAGCGCGACATCTGGGTCGTCAAGTGCGCAGCTTTGCTGCGTCGCAAGCGATCCGTTTTCGAAGAAAACGGACACTTTACTATTCCGATGTCGCAAGAACAATTTCGGTTGCGGTTTGGTGGGCCGGAAGGAT
>NZ_JADCBK010000093.1 GCF_020253525.1 Aquidulcibacter sp. | reverse complement strand
GATCGGCTGACGCCATCGGGGATGAAAAATTATCCGGCTAAAGGCCCCCTCACCGCGCGCGCAAACCCTCTGGCACAAGGTCGTTCAGCACGGCGGGTAAAGCGGCGATCAAATCACTGGCGATCAGGCCGGGGCCGACCCGATTGGCGGCGGTTGCATGAATCCAGACGGCCGCACAGGCGGCTTCAAAGGCGGGCATGGATTGGGCCACGAGGCCAGCGATGAGGCCCGCCAGCACATCGCCTGTTCCAGCGCTTGCACTAAATGGGGTTGCCAGTTGGGACGAAGCCAAGCGTCCATCGGGGGACGCGACCCATGTTTCTGCCCCCTTATGGACGACGATAGACCTCAGCTCTTGGGCGAGCTGCAACGTCGCCTTTGCCTTATTACCCCGATCAAAGGACCCCGCAAGGCGGGTGAATTCGCCGCTATGGGGTGTCAGGATGGTAGGAGCACTGCGGGCTTGTACGGCTTGCCACGGCGGGCCATGGCGGCCACCTTGTGCCATCAAGGTCAAGGCATCGGCATCAAGCACCAAAGGCCCTGAAAAGCCCTGCACCATGTCCAAAACATCGTCGGCTTGGGTGGCCGTCAGCCCGAATGCGGGACCAAGGATCGCCGCATCAAAACCTGAACACAGGCTCGACAGGCTTTGGAGGGCCGCGCGCTCAACAATCAAACGCTCTGTCTCATGGCAGGCCAGAATGGTCGCAGCATCGGCTGCAGCTATCAGACTGACCCACCCTGCCCCGATACGATGGCCGGCCGCCGCAGCAAGGCGCGCGGCCCCGGTTTGCAACCTGCCGCCACAGATGACGGCAAGCCTGCCGCGGCTATGCTTGTGGGAGCGTGCGTCTGGCCACGGAATGGCGCGGGCCTGCTCGATCGAAATAACCAAGTCTGCCCTATGCGCCACCGCTTCCTGGGGAGGCAGGCCAGCCATAGGCTTAGCGTGTCCGCTCAAGCTCAACGCCCGAGCACGCAGCCCCGGGCACGGCACCGGGCTTTTCCACCCGCAACCGGACACTTAAAATCCGCTCATCAGTGAGGACGGCTTCGCAGACTTTTTCGGCAAAGGTTTCAATCAGATGCAAATGCTCACCCGCTGCCACGGTGCGCACATGGGCGACCAGACTGTCATAATCGACGGTTTCGGCCAACTCATCACTGCCCGCCCGCACCGACGTGCCAACCTGCACTTCCAAGTCGACCACCAAAGGCCGCCGCCGCCCCTTTTCATGCGCATAGACGCCGCACTCAGCCTCCACCATCAAGCCCTTGACGAAAATCTTGGTCGAGACGGCACGCGTCGGCGCGACATCATCGGGCTTAGCTTGGCTGGAAAACGGCTTGGCAGGGGGCTTAGCTGGACGGCGGATCATGCCGCCGGGCCGCATCACCACGCCCAGTTCAGAAGGGCCAGAAGATTTCATTCGTTGATCCCATCAACATCAGGTGTGCGCCAAATCAGGCTTTGACCGCCATCTACGGCCATGATTTGGCCCGTAATAGCCTCAGCATTCAAGAGAAAGCAAACCGCATCTACCACACTGTCCATGGGGCTGCCTGTACCCAGAAGCGTGGCATCGACTTGTTTTTGAAAATCTTCTTCCGACTGACGAATATTGCGCGCGGTGGGCCCCGGTGCCACGCCATTGACCCGCACATGGGGTGCCAAAGCCTGAGCCAAGGTATGGGTGGCTGTGGCTAAAGCCGCCTTTGATAAGGTGTAGGTGAAAAACTGCGGCGTCAGCTTGAAAATGCGTTGGTCAATCAAATTGACGATGGAGGCGCTTTGCCCGTCAGGTAAGGCCGCTGCTACATTGCGGGCCAATTCGCACGGCACCCGCACATGCACATCAAAATGACGATCCCAGCTTTGACGCGTAAAGTCTGACGCTTCATCGCCTTCAAAGATTGAGGCATTATTGATGAGCCCGGTGATCGGCCCGCCTGCTAAACGACTGGCGCGGCTGATCAGATCGGCAACTTCAGCCTCAACCAAAAGATTGGCCTGTAGTGCAAAAGCCTGTGCGCCTTCTGCCCGCAGACGTGCCGCGACAGCTTCGGCTTGGCCGATCGAATTGCTGGCATGGAGAATGACTTTATGGCCCGCCCCCGCCAGCCGTTCGGCAATCGCCAGACCCAGTCGTTGACCCGCCCCGGTTACCAAAACAGATTTGTGAAAAGAATTCATTGTCATGGCGTCTAAACTAGATCACCCAAGCACGAACGACCAGCCCCACTTAACTGTGGGTGTTTGACGCAAGACTGCAAAGCTGCAAGATTGGCTTTATTATCGTAGGGTAAGCACTTAAAGATTACCCAACAAAAATTCTTATCTTAAATGTTTTTACTATTGTGGTTGCTGGCTATGGATTACTTGCGAACCCTTGATGACATCCTAAGCAACTTGAATACGGGCATTATCGTACGCTGCCATGATGAAATTCTCTATGCAAACAAGGCAGCAGCAGTCATTTTTGGGTTCGCTTCGGCGCGTGAATTCACCGATTATCGCGATGTAAGCCGCTTGCTGGGCACCTTTGTCCGGCCCAAAAGCGATCCCGAACGCCGCTTTGCCTATTTCTCGACGACCAAAGGTGATTTGTTTTTTGCCGATGTGAGTGAGCGCTTGATTGATTTTCGCGGTCAGCAAGCGGTGCAAATCACACTCAACGCGCCGCTTCAATCTGAGGAGGATTTAGCCGCTGCCCGCACCATGATCGAGCGTTATGCTCTGGCGCTGCGACATGCCAAAATCGGCGTATGGGACCATGATCGCGTCGCCAATACACATTTTTTCTCGCCATCCTGCCTTGAGATTTTGGGTCTGAGCGACACCGACTCACGCCCCTATCTGTCTGTGTTTGAGGACCTGATTTATCCGGAGGACCGCCCGCTGGTGCGCGCTGCTTGCGCAAAGGCCTTTAGTGAGCGGATACCCTATAGCGCCCAATTCCGCATCATGCGCCCAACTGGCGATGTGCGCTGGGTCTCGGTCAGTGGCACAAGCCTACATGATGGTGACGGCCTGGTGCAGCGCTTTGCTGGCACCATCCTCGACATCAGCGAACAAAAAATCAAAGAGCGCGAATTGATCGAGGCGCGCAAAACCGCCCTCGCCGGCCTTGAAGCCAAAAACCGCTTTGTATCGGGCCTGAGCCATGAGTTCCGCACCCCGATTCATGCCCTTATGGCCCTGCCGCGCTTGTTAAAGGAACAAGCCATTCGCCCCGAATTGGCAGACTTGGTTGAGGCCTCCGAACTGGCGGGTGAGCAACTTCTGTCCTTGGTGGATTCTGCGCTCGACCTCTCGGGTCTTGAATCTGGCAATTTGGAGGTCCGCACCAGTGCATTCCCGCTGGCAAAAACCTGTTTGACCGCCTGTGAAACCATGCGGGCACGAACCCATGCCCGCCAGATCGAGCTTGAGGTCGATATTGATCCGGCAGCCCAAGCCAATTTCTTGGGTGACGAGAAGCTATTCCTGCGCACGCTTCAGGCGATGTTGCGCCATGCGATTGAACGCAGTGGGCCAGGGGCCATGAAATTGCGACTGAGTGCGGGCGAAAATGGCCATGGGGCTTTGGTGGTCTTGCAAGATGTTGGCGCGCCTTATTCAACCCTTGAGGCGCGCAGTTTGTTTGAGCCTTTTTCCAGCATCCAAACCCCAGACAATCCGATCACGCAAAGCAATGGGATTGATTTGCCATTGGCTCGAAAACTGGCCCGGGCGATGGGCGGCGATGTGACCATTGCCACCCGGGGTACACGCAATGGAGCGCTACAATTCTACCTGCCGCTAGAACGGGTCGCGAGCAATCTTGATGAGCCAATCTCTATGAGCAGCACCACGCGTTCGCTGTGTGTGTTGGTGGTGGAGGATAATCTGATCAATCAGAAGATTATCGCGGTCATCCTCGAGCAATTGGGCCATTCTTGCGTGATTGTTGCCGATGGCGTTATGTGCTTGGAGACGATCCAGAAAGCCCGGTTTGATGCCATTTTGATGGATCTGCATATGCCCAATATGGATGGCTATCAAACAACCCGACACATACGGGCTTTAGAAGCAGATATGCCGGTGGCCGACTTCCCGGCCATGCCCATCATTGCCCTGACAGCAGATGCCCGGCCAGAAACACGTGAAGCCGCCATGGCGGCGGGCATGAATGGCTTTTTGAATAAGCCAATCTCGATACCAGAATTGAGTGAGGCTTTAGCCTCAATTGCCGCAGCCAGTGCCGAGGATGCCTCGGCATCGCGGGCCTAATGCAGCCAAAACGGCCCGATCTGGGCGCGCTGAGTTAGTCGAGGCGCTTAAACTCGATCAGATTCAACAAAGCCATGGCACCAACGGCCAATGCGAGTGCAAGAAGGGCATACATGGTGGAAACTCCTCATATCGTTAGGCGTCTATCTAGCGGCATTGGCACCGCTCGCCAAGTCACCCGATACAAGTCCGCATGTTAAAGTTTTTGCGCAAAATCGTGATGCATACGTGGTTCCGCTTAACCCGCGGGGCAACCCTTGGCGTGCGAATCCTCGCGATTGACGACCAAGACCGCGTTTGCCTGGTGCGCCACACCTATTTGCCCGGCTGGCATCTACCTGGTGGTGGCGTTGAACGGGGCGAGCATGCGCTGGATGCCGCGATCAAAGAAGCGCGCGAAGAGGCAGGCCTCCTCATCCAACCAGAAGACCTACGCCTTGTCTCGATCCATACCAATTTCGCCTATTTCAAAGGCGATCATGTGCTTGTGTATCGCGCGAGCGCGTGGCGTGTTGAGCCAACAAACCGTGCCCATGAAATCGCCGAACACGGTTTCTTTCCGATAAAGGATTTGCCTGCGGGCACAACAGCCAGTACCCACCGCCGCCTGTCAGAGGCAGCGGGCGGGCCGACCCACCCTATTTGGTAGGCACAGAGGGTGATTTTGCGGCGGCTTCCGCATCAATCAAATCTTGGACTTGTTTGTAAAAGACTTCGCGCGCAGCCCCTTCAGGTCCATCGGTTGCCCGGGTCCAATTGGCGTTGGAAGCAATCACCAATTTGCGCTTGGGGTCGATGAAAATGCCTTGGCCAAAAATGCCCTGCGCCGAGACGCTGCCATCGTCATAGGTCCACCATTGATAGCCATAGCCGCGGCCGGGCTCACCATAATCCATTTTCTTGGTCGCCGCCTTGGCAAACCAATCGGCGGGGACAACTTGGGTATCGCCAATCTTGCCGCCTGCAAGCACAAAGAGACCCATGCGCGCATAGTCTCGTGTGGCCATTTGCAGACAGCATCCAGCAATTTCTTGGCCTGTATTGTTCAAAATCCAAGTCGCCTTTTGCTCCATGCCAAAGGGCTTCCAGATTTTCTCAGACAAATAGGTCGCCAGCGGCTTTTTGGTGGCAGAGCTCACCAAAATTCCAACCAGATTGGTCTCGCCCGTATTGTAATTCCAAACCGTGCCAGGGGCATGGGCGCGGGGAAGTTTGCGCATATAGCTGGTTGTCGCATCTAAGCCCGCATCAGGCTTGGCATTATTAAATTTTGCGACATCGGAGTTTGGATCTTCATAATCCTCATTCCACTTCACCCCAGACGACATGGTGAGCAATTGCTCCACCGTCACATCATCATAGGCAGAGCCTTTGAGACCCGGGATATAGGTTGAAACCTTGTCCGATAAGCTTTTGATATAGCCGTCTTGGATCGCGGCCCCCACCAAGGTGGAGGTGTAGGATTTAGCCACTGAAAAGCTGGTCCAGCGGCCAGAGGCATCAAAACCCAAGCCATATTTCTCAAACCGCACCTTGCCATCTTGAATGATGACAATGCCCGATGAGCGTTGGGACTGCATATAAGCGTCAATATTGGGGATGACTAATGGCGCGCCCACCGGCAGTTCGGAAGCTGTTGGACCGGCTTCAACTACATTGCTTTTGGCCAGAAACTCCAGCCGGTCCATAGCGCGAAAGGCTGCATCGCGCTGGGGAATGGACCAGAAAAGCACGTCCCGATTGGTCGGCAATTGCGCCAGAACGCCTTTGGTTTCCTTGTCCAAGCCACTATAGGCAAACGCGCCAGCGCCAACCAATGCGAGTGCAGCGATCCCAAGAGCTGGGGCCAAGAAACCTTTTTTCATGTCATCTCCTATGAGAGTTTGCCACGCACCAAAGCGTCATAGGTGGTGACCATATCCTCGCACACCCGGCCTGGCTGGTAATAAATGCCCGCGATTTCCTTGACCGGTGTAACTTCAGCGGCGGTGCCTGTGATGAAGCACTCAGAAAAATTGCCAAGCTCTTCAGGCATAATGGTCCGCTCAACCACTTCATAGCCCTTGTCGCGGGCCAGACGGATCACCGTCTGCCGCGTGATGCCATTCAAAAAGCAATCGGCCACGGGGGTATGGATGGCCCCGTCCTGAATAAAGAAGATATTGGCCCCGGTGGCTTCGGCGACATGGCCGCGCCAGTCGAGCATCAAGGCATCGGCATAGCCTTCAGCTTCAGCGGCATGTTTTGAGTCGGTGCAGATCATATAAAGACCCGCTGCCTTGGCTTCACAGGGGGCGGTCTTGGGATCAGGCCTGCGCCATTTGGCGTGGGTGACGCGAATCCCGCTCATTTTGTCGGCAAAATAATTGCCCCACTCCCAAACAGCCACGGCGGCGCGGATCGTGCTTTGTTGTGCCGATACGCCCATCATCTCGCTGCCACGCCACATAACGGGGCGGATATAGCAATTTTCAAAGCCATTGCGGGCTATGGCTTCGGCTTTGGCAGCTTCAATATCGGCAATTGTGAAGGCCGGCTTCATGCCCAAAATCTCGGCCGAGCGGAACAGGCGCTCTGTATGGCGCAGGCTTTCAAAGATTTGGCCGTCATAGGCGCGCTCGCCTTCGAAAATGGACGAACCATAATGCAGGCCGTGGGTCAGCACATGTACTTTCGCCTCGCGCCATGGCTTGAATTCGCCATCCATCCAGATCCAGCCGTCGCGATCGTCGTAAGGAATGAAAGTCATGTGTCTTGCGCCTAGTTCAGTGTATAGAGTTTCAAAAGCTTCACAGTCGGTGGGCTTGAACCCAAATGCGATGAGACGCAATCTCTTGGACCAGCCATGACTGTCAACACCTTACCGAATGCTTTTGCCAGATCAAGCAGCCCTGCCGCCGGTGGGCCACGGCTCTATTTGCGTGAGGATGAGCTCGACCTTGGCGTTTCCCTGATCTTCAAATCAGCGGATTTATTGAAGGCCGCTACCGAGGAACAGCGCCAGCGACACCAGATTTCTTGGGTTGAAGCGCGGTGCTTATGCGAGCTGTTGAGCCATCCCCTGCCCGTCCTGAAACTTGCAGCAGAAATTGGGCTGGGCAAACAAACCATGTTGAAGACCTTGGATGGGCTTGAAGGGCGGGCGTGGTTGCGGCGCACAGAAGATCTCCGCGATGGACGGCGTCGAATCGTTCAGCTCACCACCGAGGGGGCCAACATTGCCACTGAATTAGCCTTGGCCATGCGCACACGACTGGCCGCTGCTTACCGCCTTGCCGGCAGCGAAGCGGTTGCTGGCTGTGACAAAGTCCTCTCAACCCTCACAGAATCGCCCGTTGCCCCAGGCGGTGCGCCCTCACCCTCTCAACCCAAAAGAGCCCCCTAATGGCCCCGCGCGCCCAAGCCGATCATCCTGCCCATCTTCTTGTCGTCGACGATGATGATCGCATCCGCAATCTCTTAAAGCGTTATCTCAGTGGCCTTGGCTATTCGGTCACCGAAGCCTCTGACGCAGCAAGCGCCCGTAAGCTGATGGACGCTTTGATGTTTGATCTGGTCATTCTGGACGTCATGATGCCGGGTGAAGATGGTGTGTCGCTGACCCGGTCTGTGCGGGGCGAGCGGGATACACCCATCATCCTGTTGACCGCTTTGGGGGATCCAAGCCACCGGATTGAGGGGCTGACGGCTGGGGCAGATGATTATCTTGGCAAGCCGTTTGAGCCCGAAGAACTCGCTTTACGCGTGGCGGCCATCCTCAAACGCGCCCGCCCCGCCCCCGCAGCTGACGTGCTGTTGCTCGGCTCTGCTACGTGGAACACCACCAAAGCGGAACTGCGTCGCGATGGGATTTTGGTGCGCTTGACCGATGCGGAAAAGGATTTGCTGGCAGCTTTGGCGGCGCGCCCTGGTGCCACTATCACGCGGGAAGAATTGGCGCGTAAAGCAGGGGTTACGGTTGAGCGGTCCATCGATGTGCAAGTCACACGGCTGCGCCGAAAATTAGAGGATGATCCCGCTGAGCCCCATTATCTGCAAACCGTGCGCGGGCTTGGCTATCGGTTGATGCATGATGCATAAGCTTTATCTGCGGCGGGGCATTGTGCGATGGACCTAAAGGCGCTGATCCCGCGCGGGCTGTTTGCGCGCTCGCTGCTCATCATCGTTTTGCCCGTCGCGATCATGCAAATGGTCGTGACTTATTTGTTCTTTGACCTGCATTGGGAACAAGTCAGCCGCCGCTTGAGTGAGGGGGCAGCAGGCGATGTTGCCTTGGTCACCCAACTTTATGCCGACAATCCAACGCCTGAAAATCTTGCCGCCATCACGCGCTATGCGCGCGCGGACTTGCGCCTGTCGGTTGCTTTGCAAAAGCAAGCCAAATTACCTGAGCGTGAGCGTTTGGCCGTCATCCCCGCCTTTGACCGGACGTTGCGGCGCGCTTTGTCAGGGTCTTTGCGGCAGAAATTCTGGTTCGATACGACGCGCTATCCCGACTATGTCGACATCCGGGTGGAAGTGCCCGGTGGCGTGCTTCGGTTTCTGGCCTATCGCGACCGGGTTTTTGCCTCCACAGGCGGTATCTTCATCCTGTGGCTGGCCGGGGCGACCATCCTGCTTGCCACTGTCTCCGTCTTGTTCATCCGCAACCAAGTCCGCCCGATGGAGCGCTTGGCCGATGCCGCTGACCGATTTGGGCGCGGGGAAAATGTGAGCTTAAAGCCTGCAGGTTCGGCCGAAGTGCGCCGCGCCACCTTAGCCTTCTTGCAAATGCGCGGCCGGATTCAGCGCCATATAGAGCAGCGCACCAATTTGCTGGCTGGGGTAAGCCATGATTTGCGCACGCCCTTGACCCGCCTCAAGCTTCAATTGGCCATGATGCCGCCCTCCAGCGATATTGATGAAGCGCGCAAAGACATCCTCGAGATGGAGCGCATGCTGGAGGAATATCTCGCCTTTGCCCAAGGCCAATGGTCAGAAGAACCTGAGGCCGTTGATTTGGCAGAAATTGCACGGGCCATTATTCAAGATGCAGCGCGCGCCGGACGCGAGATTGACGGCTCTGGCCTTGCTGAAAGCCTACCCACGTCTGGCAGGCCGATTGCGCTCAAGCGCTGTCTCTCGAACCTTGTTGAAAATGCCTTATCCTTTGGCCAGACGGTTATGCTGAGTTCCTCACAAAGTGAGGATGCGATCTATCTCTATGTGGATGATGATGGCCCTGGCATTGCGCCTGAAAACTATGAAGAGGCGCTCAAACCTTTCTCTCGGCTTGACCCGGCGCGCAATCAGAACCGCGAGGGCGTTGGTTTAGGCTTGGCGCTGGCCTATGATGCCGCCCGCTCGCACGGGGGCAATCTGGTACTGTCACGCTCTACGCTGGGCGGTCTTCGGGTGAGTGTGCGTCTGCCGTTGTAGAGCGCTTACGGCGCGACGCGGCTGCCTTGAAAAAGTCGGCGATTTTCTCGCCACGTGCCAACCAAGCCTCACTTTCGCGCAAGGTCTGGTCAAGGCCCGCCATGGTTTTCGACAGATCGGCATCATCTTTCAGCCAAAGCGCTTCGATTTTGCGCAAGCGACCGGCAAGGCCCATGACGCGGGCGGTTGATTTAAGGCTGGTGGTAGAAACACCCACCGCTTCTAGGGCCCAAGCTGCGGTGCGCACACGGCGGGCGGCCCGGGCAAGGGCTGCGGCGGGTTCTTCTGTGTCTGCTTCAAGGATCGAAGCCCACGCAGCCCTTTGGTCTTGCATGGCATCAAATCGCGCCATCACAATATCAAACAAGTGGTCGCGGCTAGGTGCATCGGCTTCTAAGTCTGCCACCGCCTCTAACATGGCCCGGTCAAGCATCTGGTCGAGATAGTCAGCCACCGAAAAACGCGTGATCCCTGCATCGGCACAGGCAGCCAAGCTCTGCCCTGCGGCTTGGCATAGGCTGACCAAGCTGATTTCAGCCCAGGATTTCTCCGCGCTCAATGAAAGCGCAGCCTCGCCTAAGGCTTGCAACAGGGGGGTGTGCGCAGATGGGTTTGCTTGGGTCATGGGCGTAATATAGGGCGCAAAGCCCCCGTCGGCTACTTACCCAATTGGCGCGAACGATGGATCGCGGCCTCAACCGCCCGGCGCACCAAGGTGATGATCCCGCCACCCGCCGTCAAAGCATCGGTCGCAGCCGCCGTTGTCCCTTCTGGGCTGGTCACGGCACGGCGTAAGTCTTGCGGATTCTGGCCCGTTTCTTCCATCAAGGCGGCCGAGCCAATCACGGTCTGCCAGGCCAAGCGCTCTGCCAAACCGCGCTCTAGGCCTTCAGCCTCACCGGCTGCGGCCATGGCCTCAGCCAAAAGGAAGACATAAGCAGGGCCAGAGCCAGAAACCGCTGTCACCGCATCCATCTGCTTTTCGCTTTGCAGCTTTTCGACATGACCCAAGGGGCGCAGCAAGGAAACGGCCAAGGCCTCTAAGTCTGCTGGAACCGTTGGGCTATTCCAATAGGCGGTTACGCCTTTGCCGATTTGGCCCGGTGTATTGGGCATGGCGCGAACCACATGGGTTGCGCCCAAAACTTCTGCAATCTTGGCGGTGCCGATGCCAGCCATGATGGAAAGAACCAACGTATCACTGGATACCAAATGCTTGATGGTCTGATCGCCAACCGGGGCAAACAATTGCGGCTTAATCCCCAAAACAACGCACTCAAAGACCGCGCCTTCGATGCTTTCGGGATTCAAAACCCAATTCTGCGCCGCAATGATTTCCGACACTTCTGCGGAAGGAAATGGTTCAAATACGACCAAATCGAACGCATCGGCCATTGGGGCCCATCCGCGCAACATGGCTCCGCCCATCCGGCCACCGCCGACAAGCGCAATTCGCTTTTTCATGAAACTCACGCCTCTCCGGCAGTCTCAAACAAAGCTGCCTGGGCGGCCTCTTCAGGTGTTTTGCCGGCCCATAGCAAGAAGTTAAAGGCGGGATAAAAGCGCTCGCAAGCCTCGACACCGGCAGCCAGAATGGCCGCCACTTCGGCAGGCTCTGGCGTATCGCGGCCAATCAAAGGCACCACCGCCCGCCACGACAACGCATTATCGTCGGAAGAAAGCTCAAAATGACCCAGCCATAGCGCTTCATTGAGCAAGGCCAGCAAGGAGGCGATGTCTCCCCGACGCATGCGGGGGGCTTTAAGATCAAAAATCAAGCTGAGCGCCAGAGAGGGCGCGTCTTCCCGGGCAATGAAAATCCCATGCAGGTCACAATAGGTCATGGAAGCAGCGAAGTGGATTTCTTCTTCTAAACGCTCATAGGCCTTAGAATCGGCAGCCAAAACGGCTTCAACCGTATCGAGCGTATCTGCATCTTCGAAAAAATCTTCGTCACGAAGCGTAAATTGGCGGTCCATATAACCTCCACGGTGGTTCGCTTACACGCGGCACGCGAATCGCGCACCGCTGATGGGCATGGTTGGCGGGAATGGCGCGCGCTGCAAGCGGTACGCCAAAGCTTTTAGCTGCTTTTGGCCGATTTTTTTGTTGAAGCCGCTTTAGGTGCTGCTTTCGCAGGCTTTCCGATCGATGCCTCTAAGGCATCAAGGCGCGCTTTTAAGCTGTCAGCCTCTGCGCGTGCGGCTGCGGCCAGATCTTTCACCGCGTCAAATTCGTCGCGACGTACCAGATCCATGTCAACAATCATGCGCTCCATTTGCGAGCGCCAAAAGGCCCGGGCCTCTTCACCCACACCTTGCGCAACACCCGCAGCACTGGTTGCCAATTTTGAAAATTCGTCGAGGAAAGGATTACGTGTTTGCATAAGGACCTTCTAGCGGGTCTATTCCCGTTGCGCTATGACAAAGTTACATCACTTGCGCGAGACCTGTGTGTCTAGCAGAAGGTGTTTAAGATCGCCTTTGTCGTCACGGTGAAGTTTGTCTTAGCTTTTTCCAAGGCCTTTTAGCTTGCCGCTGTTTTTGTGCGCGGCTGCAATTGGGAGAGGCTTTGCATCTGCCCCATTTCTTTTGCTAAAGACCCCTTATGATCGATATGGCCATTCCCTTTCCCGACATCTCTCCCTTCGTTTTTCAACTGCCGGGTTTTGACCTGTTTGGGTTCGCACTTGGCCCATTTGGTCTGCGTTGGTATGCGCTTGCCTATGTTGTGGGCCTGATCCTTGGTTGGAGGCTCATGGTTGGGCTGGTGAAGAAGCCTGCACTCTGGGGGCCTAAGTCGCCGCTGGATGAAGAGGATATTGACGACTTCCTATTTTACGCGACCTTGGGCGTGCTGTTTGGCGGCCGTCTTGGCTATGTGCTTTTCTATCGCCCGGAGATGCTGGCCGACCCGATGTCGGTT
>NZ_JADCBK010000092.1 GCF_020253525.1 Aquidulcibacter sp. | reverse complement strand
TCATCGTGCTCGGGCGATTTGTCGCGTCAAGTCAAGATTTCCTTCGGAAATCTGCCGCGGAGCGGCGCAAAGCGGACTTGACGCGACCAATCGCCCACCAACAATCGAAGTTGGCCTTTGGGGCAGGCAGGGCCTGCGCATGAGCCTTCCAGAACAAAAAACTACAAACAGACAATCCCGGACGGCGCAGCCGAGCCGGGACCTCCTGCCGCAAAATCCCACAAGGTCCCCGCTCTCCACGTCGTTCCGGCGGGGATGACATCGTGGAGGGCTTCACAAACTCTTATAATATAAAATCTTTGTGGGCTCGCCTGCGGTCGCATCGAGGCCAGAGATCAGATAGCCAGCCTTGAGATTGAGGATGGCCATAGCCCGGTTAGGTTGGCGGGTAGCGGTCTCAAGCCCGCGAAAGCCAGCCTCCTTCGCCCACGCATGCTGCGCCGCCATCAAAGCCGCCGCAATGCCTTGACCGCGCGCTTCTTCGCCAACCCCGCCGATCCAGGAGTTGAACACCCCACGATTACGCTCATAACCCAGTTTGAGGCCAAGAAGTTGGCCCCGCCCGTCCAAGGCCACATGGGCATTGAGGCTGCGTCTGCCTGAAAGTTTTTCGGCAAAATTCGACCAGTCATCGGGCAAAACTTTGTCAAGGAAGGCGGCGAAGATGTCCGCTTGGCTGATGCAGCGCGGGCCATCCCAATGTTCAATCTGATAGTCTGGCATCAATTCTATTCCCCACCTCGACATGGCCCGACGAGCACGTTAGACCAGCCCCCTAAAATCACAATGAGGGAGCCTTTAGCATGACCAAGACCACCACATTCGCCACACTTGCAGAGCTGGCCGGCCAAGAAATTGGCGCGTCCGATTGGCTGTTGATCGATCAAGACCGCGTCAATCTGTTTGCCGACGCAACCGGCGACCACCAATGGATCCATGTTGATGTGCCCCGCGCCACCAAGGAAATGGGCGGCCCGATTGCGCATGGCTTTTTGACCCTGTCCTTGATTCCATTTTTGGGCAAGGACATCTTGAAGGTCGAAGGCGTCAGCCGCGGCATCAATTATGGCCTCAACAAAGTGCGCTTCACCAATATGGTCCGCGTCGGCTCGAAAGTTCGCGCGGTGCAAAAACTATTGAGCGTCGAGCCCAAGTCTGGCGGCCTGATGCTGACCAGCGAAGTGACCATCGAAATTGAGGGCGAGGCCCGCCCTGCCTGCGTGGCCGAAACCGTCAGCATGTTGTTTGCTTAATCACCAAAGGAACAAAGATGTCTCGCATTGAAGCCCGCCTGCAGGAACTCGGCATCATTTTGCCAAACCCGCCTGCGCCGGTCGCCAGCTATGTACCCTTCACACGTGTGGGTGGCTTGGTCCATATTTCGGGCCAAGTCTCTCGTGCGGCCGATGGTGACCATTTGGGGCGGCTGGGTGGCAATCTCACCCTTGAGCAAGGCCAAGCCGCGGCCCGAGTCTGTGGCCTTAATCTCTTGGCCCAATTGAAGGCCGCTTGCGGTGGGGATTTGGATCGACTGGTGCAAGTCGTAAAGCTCAATGGCTTTGTGAATGTCACGCCCGAATTTGACCCCATCCCGCAAGTGATGAACGGCTGTTCGGATCTGATGGTCGAAGTCTTGGGCGATGCTGGCAAACATGCCCGCTCTGCCGTGGGCGTTGCGAACCTGCCAATGGGCTTTGCGGTAGAAGTCGACGGCGTATTTGAAATCGCGTGAGCTTGAGCCTGATTTGGCCAGCAGCTTGCCTCAGTGATGGGGTGCCCTGCTGGCCAAAAGTTCCGCCCGTACCCGCAAGGATTTTCGGGCATAAGAAATCTCAATCAAAAACGAGATCAGCCCACCAATGAGCGAAGCCATGGTGGCGATGAATAAGAGTGCCACGACGCGGGATAGATCAATCTCAATCAGCTCTACCGAAAACAGAGCTACGATGAGCAAACACACCAAGAGGATCGCGATCGTCGACAAGGTGATGGCATTATGAATCCAGTTCATGCGCTGATCGAGAACCCGCAGCTCTGCCAAATGCCGATGGGTATGCACGCCTGAGCCAACGGGGGAATCTAAATCTTGCTCAATCACCCGGCCACGATCGACCACACGGGCCAGACGCGAGGTCAGGACATTCAGCAAAGTCCCAATCCCTGCGATCAAGAAGACGGGTGCAATGGACAGTTGGATGATCTGAACTATGTCGTGAGAGGAAGCGATCGGCATAGGACCAGTCTAGGACCCAAATGGAGAAAGGTCGATCCTTATCCCGCGCCGCGCGCAGCAGACGGCCTTAACAGCAGGCCGAACCTCGATAAGCTAAGGCCAAGATGACAGAAGCAGCTGAGCCCTCCCCCCACGAGCCTGAGTTTACGATCAAGATCGTCAATCATATCGCAGATGTGCCGCGGGAAACTTGGGATGGGCTGGCCAATCCAGCAGGCGTGGCGTTTGACCCGTTTTTGAGTTGGGATTTCTTGCAAGCGCTGGAAGAAAGCGGGTGTGCGACAAGCTTTACCGGCTGGGGTGGGCGTCATCTTCTATGTCTGGATGGCGAGCAGACTGTGGTTGGTCTCGTGCCCTTATGGCTGAAGTCCCATTCTCAGGGCGAATATATTTTCGACCATAATTTCGCCGATGCGTGGCAGCGTGCTGGCGGGCGTTGGTATCCGAAACTGACGAGTGCGGTGCCTTTCACCCCCGTTCCCGGTCGCAGGCTTTTGGTGAAGCCGGATGACGATGCTGGCCTGATCCGGGTGGCCCTGATCTCGGCGCTGGAACAAATTGGCGCCCAAAGCGGGCTTGCAACCGTACAGGTCAATTTCGCCAAGGATGAGGATTTGGCCGCATTGGACTCCTGCAAGTGGCTGTTGCGCGAGGATCGGCAATTTCACTTTTTCAATCAAGGCTATCAAAGCTTTGATGATTTTCTGGCCGAGCTTTCTTCCGATAAGCGCAAGAATTTGCGGAAAGAACGGGCGAAAGCCCAAGAAGGCTTAGAGATTCTGCGTCTGACGGGCCCAGATATCCAAGAAGAGCATTGGGATCATTTCTTTGAATGCTATCAGGATACCGGGGCCCGCAAATGGGGCACACCCTATCTGAACCGCCGCTTCTTCTCGCTTTTGGGCGAGCGGATGGCCGACCGGCTCGTGCTGATTGTTGCTAAAGAGGGTGGCCGCTTCATCGCCTCGGCGCTCAACTTTTTAGGTTCTGACACGATTTTTGGCCGCTGGTGGGGACGGCTTGAAGACCGGCCCTTCCTACATTTTGAGCTCTGCTATTATCAGGCGATTGATGAAGCCATTGCGCGCGGCCTTGCCCGCGTTGAAGCCGGCGCACAAGGTGGCCATAAGCTCGCGCGCGGCTATGTGCCGGTCTCAACCTGGCAAGCCAGCTGGATTGCCGACCGGGGTCTGCGGGCGGCCATTGCCGATTATCTAGAGCGGGAGCGTGCCGCCATTGCCGATGATACCCATTGGCTCAAAGAGCGAACCCCGTTCCGACACGTCGTTCAACAGGTGGACAGGTCCTAGGCCATGCTTTCGTTTTGCTTCCAAAACTATCGACGCATGTTAGCTTTACTCACGTCACATAAGACAAACAAAGATCGTGAGCAAAAATGGGAGAGTATCACCAAGATTTCGAAGCAGCACTGGCTGGCGATGAGCTAGCTCGGCAGACGTTTAGCTGGCTTGCCCCCAGCCATCGTCATGATTTTGTTGTTTGGATTGAAGCCGCCGTGGCAGAGCGCGATCGGTTGACGCGCATCCAAGCAGCCATGGATATATTGGCGGGGCGAGAGGCCGTACGCCGCAATTAAGTGCGGATTGCGATCCGGTTTGGCCTTAGCCGATTTCGATTTTGATTGGAATCACGCGAGGGTTCTGGGGAAAGGCCAATCCCATGCACCTATCCAGCCCCTATGATCCCCAAAACATCTTTGCGAAGATTTTGCGCGGCGACATGCCGTGTTTCAAAGTCTATGAGGATGAGGTGTGTCTGGCCTTTCTCGACATTTTCCCACAAGGCCCCGGCCACACATTGGTGGTGCCCAAAGTCGCGGCCACCAATCTTCTCAACATGCCCGCAGACGCGCTGGGGCCCTATATGGTGAGCGTCCAGAAAGTCGCCAAAGCGGTGCAAAAGGCCTTTCAAGCCGATGGCCTGACGGTGTTTCAATTCAATGGCGCAGCGGGCGGGC
>NZ_JADCBK010000091.1 GCF_020253525.1 Aquidulcibacter sp. | reverse complement strand
CATCGCCCAATGTATGCACAAAGGTGCCAGGTTTCAGGCCCGTCACTTGGGCGAGCATCAGGGTCAATAAGGCATAAGAGGCGATATTGAACGGCACGCCCAAAAACACATCGGCCGAGCGCTGGTATAATTGGCAGCTCAATTTGCCATCGGTGGAGACGTGAAACTGGAACAAACAATGGCAAGGCGGCAGCGCCATATCGTCGACATCAGCCGGGTTCCAAGCCGAAATCACATGGCGGCGCGACCAGGGGTTGGACTTGAGATTTCCCACCAATTGGCTGATCTGATCGATCGAGCGGCCATCGGGCGCGGCCCAAGACCGCCATTGCTTGCCATAAACCGGGCCCAGCTCGCCTTCAGCATCTGCCCATTCATCCCAGATCGAACAGCCATTTTCTTTCAGCCACGCAATATTGGTTTCCCCACGCAGGAACCATAAGAGCTCAATGATGATGGAGCGCGTGTGCAGCTTCTTGGTTGTGAGAAGGGGAAAGCCATCGGCCAAATCAAACCGCATCTGCCGCCCAAACACACCCAAAGTGCCGGTGCCCGTGCGGTCTTCCCGCTTTTGGCCATGTTCCAAAATGTCAGCTAGCAAGGCCTGATAGACACGGTCTGCATGGGTGGCAGGAACAGTCTCTGTCGCGGGGGAAAAATGTCCATCAGCCATGAAGTTTCTGATCCTATCTTGGGCGTTGCCCACCTTATCACCACGATTCGGCAAGACCAGTGGATAGATGATCGGCCACTGCAGGTCTGCAGCGCAGAGGTCTCACAAGTTTTGGCTTTGCATCGGCGCTAACTTGGTCCAAACATAGGGCAAAACACGCTTAACGGGAGGCGATCATGGCGCACGTTTCAGAATTACAAAAACCGCTCAATTCGGGCTTTGGGATGCGCTCATCGGCGATGGACGTCATCCAAGGCCTAGATCTGACAGGCAAGACAGCCGTGGTAACGGGCGGTTATTCCGGTCTGGGTCTGGAGACGGTGCGCGCGCTTGCCAGCGCTGGGGCACGCGTGATTGTCGCGGCCCGTCGCCCCGATACTGCCGCGACTGAACTGGCCGGTGTTGCCGGAAAGATTGAGATTGCCGCCCTCGACCTGAGTGACCCTGCCAGCATTGACGCCTTTGGCGCAAGCATGAGTGGCCCCATCCATATTTTGATCAATAATGCCGCCATTATGGCCAATCCTTTGACCCGCGACAGCCGGGGCTATGAAAGCCAATTTGCCACCAATCATTTGGGGCATTTCCAATTGGTGGGTCGTTTGTGGGACAATCTGGTAGCAGCCAAAGGGGCACGCGTTGTTTCGGTCTCCTCGATTGGTCACCGGATCGGTGCGGTGGATCTTTCAGACCCGAATTTTGAAACCACCCCCTATGACAAATGGCTGTCCTATGGCCGCGCCAAAAGCGCCAATAGCTTGTTTGCCGTGGAATTGGATGCGCGCGGCAAGGCCCATGGCATTCGCGCCTTCTCGGTCCATCCAGGCGGCATCATGACCAATCTTCAGCGCCATTTGCCCCAAGAAGAAATGATCGCCATGGGCTGGATGGACAAAGAGGGCAATCTGAGCCCGCTGTTCAAAACGCCCGAACAGGGGGCAGCGACCAGCGTGTGGTGCGCCACCTCGCCACAACTCGAGGGGATCGGCGGGGTCTATTGCGAAGATTGCGACATTGCCAAGCGCTATGTCGAAGGCGGCAATGCCTATGGCGAGGTGCGCGATCATGCCGTGGACCAAAATGCGGCCCGCGAGCTATGGATCTTGTCAGAAAAATTAACTGGCGTTTCATACGGTTAAATCCAAAAATCAAGGAATCTGATAAGATTACCTAAAATAAGACTCGACAAGATCAAAACATGAACATAGGCTAGTCTCATTCGCAGCACTTCAGAAGGTAGGGCGTGTGATGGGATTTGATAAGTCTATGAAATTAATCGGTTTGTTGGGTGCTTTTGTCGCAATCACCGCCGCCGCCCCGCGTTTTGAGCGCGGGGAGACGGGGAAGGTCAGCAAAGTGCTGGACGGGGATAGTTTCATCCTCGACTCTGGGCTGGAGGTTCGTCTGGCAGAGGTGGAGGCACCACGCGTACGTCCGGGTGACAGCTGGGGGCCACGGGCTACGCGTGAGCTTGAAGGCCTGATCTTGGGCAAGAAGGTTGAGCTGCATTATGACGGCCTCAGGCGGGATCGCCGCGGGCGGGCCATCGCCCATGTTTTTGTGCCGCAGGGCTTAGGGAAAGAGCCTGTTTGGGTTCAATCAGATTTGCTTAAAAATGGTCTCGCGCGGGTCCATACCTATGCCGATAATCGCCGCGCAATTGGTGACCTGTGGCAGGCAGAGCGCGAAGCACGCCGGGCCGGTAAAGGCATCTGGACCGCAGGGCCCTATCAAGTTCGCTATGCCACGCCCGAAGCCCTGCAAGGCGGCCTCAACAGCTTTCAATTGATGGAAGGCAAAGTCGAAAAGGCCAGCCAGCGTGGCAAGGTGATCTTTTTGAACTTTGGCACAGACGACAAGACCGACGTGACCGCCATTGTGCCCGAAACGGCCTTTGCGCGTTGGCGCGGTGGGGCTGACGATATTCTGGCGTTACAGGGCCGCACAATCCGCGTCCGCGGCTATGTGCGCAATTCCAATGGGCCTAGCGTCTGGGTCGACCATCCTGAGCAGATTGAGTTCATCATGGCCCCAAGCACCCCGCGGCAACAGGCAAGCCTGAAACGGTGAGCGGTGCGGAACAAGGGGCAGATTTGTTTCTAACATACGCCCCTTTGGAACCCGTCGATCGGATCAAGGAACAGCGGGGCTTGGTGCACTTGCTGTTGCGCCAGTCGTAGCCTCGGCTGGCGCTTTGGCTCCTTCGCGCAGCTTCTGCGCGAAAGCTCGCATGTCCTTGGCTCGTTCAGCAAGGATCTGAAGGTCGACATCGCCTAACGGATAGAAGCCTTGGACCTGCAGATTTGGATTGCTGTCGGCTTTTACATCGCGGACGATCAGCACAGGTTGGTCGCCTATATGATATTGGCCTGATCCTTCTTTGGAGACGTTGACCTCAAACATGAAGATGCCGGTTATCTCTGGGGAACCGCCGGGGAAGGTTGCATAGCGCCATTGGAACTTCAGGCTCTCAGGTATAACGGCACCTGTCTCATTCAGTTTTTCGTCTGACACACCAAGATAAACAAGCTCAATCGTTTCGGGCGGCAACAAGCTAGGGTCAGCTGGCTGCACAGAAATTGGAGGCGAATCGGGCTGGTTCAAAACTGTCCGGCTGCTCCTTCCCTGAAGCAGATAGCGGGTTCCTTCGGCGAAGACGGGATTCTTCCACAAAACCTCATAGCGGCCGTCCTTGTCATAATCTTCCAGACAATAAGATTGCACGCGATTTTGCTGCTGATCCGGAGCCGTTTGAGCCATCTGCTCTGGGTTCCGCCAGCACAACATGGTCGGATCATTCCCCTGCGAAACTTGGAAGAGGAGTGCGCCCGGAGGCCCAAATCGAGTAGGTCGATTGAGGGGTGAGGTATCCTGGGTGAAAGCACGGACTGGTCGTATGGTTTGGCGCGCGACAACTTCCCCTGCCCGGATTGGACGTGGCGATGGGTCTATTTGCGCCGGTGTCGCAACTTGCATGCGGGTTGGAACACTATTGTCCAGTCGATTAGCCTCTGCCTCCACAATTTGTGCGATGCCGAGCATGGTTTTTTGCAGAGTCTCTTGATCCAACCGCGCGGGTGCCTCAACCTTTTCCGCAGGCTTGGAAGGCTGCTCTAGGGAAGCCATCGCCTTCAAGCGGTCTGAGCCCAGTGGTCGCAATCGCAAATTGCCTGCGGGCGTCTCGAGCAATGCGCTGCCATCGGCTTCTCGTTGCGCCGGAAGGCTGTCAATCCACACGCCTTGGATCATGAAGTCGACATCGACGTCTTTCGTGTCCCACTCAACAAACCGATATTCCATCCGGAGGTCCGGCAACACCTCAACTTCCTTTTCTTGAAAGCTGAACTTGAGCACTTCGCTGGCACCCTGCACAGAGAAGTTCTTCAGAAGATAGGGCCGACCTGTGATGATATATTCGGCCCGACCATCTTCCAGCAGTTGAACGCAGGCGCTTGCCGCTTTGCCTTTGTCATTGCTGCCAAAGAAGCACCAGATTTGCACATAACTCATCTGGCCATAGGATTGCCGGATTGGAATGCCATTTAGAGTTGTGGAATTCACGGTTAGTGAACTGAAGCGTCCAGCCCAATAGCCTGTCGCGCCTGCTTTCAGGAGAATCCTTTCGCCGTTTCCAAAAAGGCCCGGGATCACGAGATCTTCGGTTAGTTCTGCCGTTCGGCGATATTTGAAGGGAATAGAAACAAGCGCTTCACCGCGGTTAACGGCCCCACTGGCCACTCGCACCTCTGCCCCGTCCCGCACCAGCATGACCATATTGAGCTCAAGTGGCCCGACTTCTGGCGGCGAGGGGGCAGTTTCAGCAGCTTTGGGTGCTGGCTCGGGCACCGTCTGTGCCGTTACCGCAGCGGGCAAAAGCAAGTGGAGAAAGGCGAAAAAAATCAAGTAAAGATAACGACGCATCTAGAAACGCTACTTCAGATTTAAGGCTTGTCAAGAATGAACCAGCCGCAGGGGTCTTACCTTAAATCCTCAAACCGGCGATACGGGCGGGCCACCCCGGCGGGCTTGGATCAGGCGCTTGGACAAGCCGGTCACTTCGCCCATGGCTTTGAGGGGTGACAGGTTTGGCTCGGCAGGCTGACCGCGGCCGAGGCGGTAGAATTGGCTATAATACCAATAGATGCCAGCAAAGCCTTGGATGGTGCGGATGAGTTTGATGGGCGACTTTGGTCCGAAGAAGCCCGGCCGCTCTTGCAGTTGTTGTTCCCAAGCCGGCAAATGATCCTGTGTGCCATCCAACAGGGCGTTGGCGGCTTTCAGGTCGATGGTCAGGGGCCGGGCAATGCCGATCACGTCGACGCCTTCGTCCAAGGCTGCTTGCATGCCCGAAAGCGTGCGCAGGCCACCGGTAAGCATGATGGGCATGGTAACTTGCCGGCGCAAGGCACGGGCAAAGTCGATGAAATAGGCTTCCCGTGCCAAAGTCGAAGCGCTTTTGGTAGGCCGTGGGGCTGTCGGGTCGAGGCCCTCCATCCCCATCATCTCTGGGGCCTCATAATTGCCGCCGGAGACCTCTAACAAATCGACGCCCAGCTCTTGTAGCCATTTGGCCACTTGCACGCTGTCTTCGGTCGTCAGGCCACCTTTTTGAAAGTCTGACGAATTGAGTTTTACCCCAATCGCAAAGCTGGGGCCCACGGCGGCGCGGGTCTGGCGCACCACGTCCAATAAGGGCCGCGCGCGATTTTCAAGCGGGCCGCCATAAAGGTCGCTGCGTTGATTGGCCAAGGGATTGAGAAAGGACGACAAAAGATAGCCGTGGGCGGCGTGGATTTGGACGCCGGTAAAGCCCACCGCCTGACAGGTTCGCGCCGCCTGCACATAGGCGCTGATGGTGGCGGCAACTTCCTCTGCGCTCATGGCTTGGGGTTCGCCAAATTGCCCACCGGGCAACCCCAATTTGACAGCCGAGGGTGCCTTGGGCGTTGGGTTGACCAATTTCTGGGTTTGCCGCCCTGCATGGCTGATCTGGGCCCATAGATGCGTGCCGTGGGCCGTGCCAGCCTGTGTCCAAGCCCGCAAGGCTGCTTCGGCCTCTGGCGTGGGTGAGGCAGACAAAATGACATTGCCGGGCCGCTCTAAATGGTCCGCGTCGATAATGACATTGCCGGTAATCAGAAGGCCACAGCCGCCCTGCGCCCAGCCCTCATACAAGCGCACCAAGCCTAAGGTCGGTACACCCCGGCTATCGGCCAAGCCTTCGGTCATGGCCGCTTTGGCCAGACGGTTTTTTAGGACAGCCCCGCAAGGCAGCGTGAGAGGTGTCTGGATTGTCGTGGTCGCCATGGCAAACCTCCCGCTGGGTATTGATCATGGGATGAAGCCTTAGGCCTCATCCCAATGGGGCTACATTTGCATGACCCAGCCATCGACGGCTTTACCCGCTTCGCGCATGGCTTCCGACATGGTTGGGTGAGCATGACAGGTGCGGGCAATATCTTCAGCCGAAGCGCCAAATTCCATGGCGAGACAAGCCTCGCCAATCATTTCGCCCACGCCGACGCCAATCATATGCACACCCAAAATACGGCGGGTTTCAGCATGTTCGAGGATTTTCACAAAGCCATCGGTCTCATGATTGGTGCGGGCGCGGCTATTGGCCATGAAGGGGAATTTGCCGACCTTATAGGGCGTGCCGGCCGTCTTTAATTCTTCTTCGGTCTTGCCCACGCTTGCCACTTCTGGATTGGTATAGACCACGCCTGGAATGACATCGAAATTCACATGGCCAGACTTGCCGGCCATGATTTCAGCCACAGCAGCCCCTTCTTCTTCGGCCTTATGCGCCAACATCGGGCCATAGGTCACATCGCCAATCACATAGACGCCCGGTGCTGTTGTTGCCCAATGGGTGGAGGGGATAAAGCCACGCGCGTCGGTGGCAATGCCCACCGTCTCAAGGCCCAGACCTTCAGTATAGGGTTTACGGCCAATCGAGACCAGAACAACATCCGCCTCCAGCACTTTGCCATCGCCGCCCTTGGCCGGTTCCACGGTGACCTTCACGCCAGAGCCCGTATTTTCCACTTGGGTGACCTTGGTGCCCAGTTCAAAAATAATGCCCTGCTTCTTCAAGATGCGCATGAATTGGGTGGAGACTTCGCCATCCATCGTCGGCGTGATGCGGTCGAGATATTCCACCACCGTCACTTCCGCACCCAATCGACGCCAGACCGAGCCCATTTCAAGGCCGATATAGCCCCCGCCAATCACAATCATCTTTTTGGGAACAGCTGAGAGCTTCAATGCGCCGGTGGACGAGACAATGCGCTCTTCATCAATGGTCACGCCGGGCAAGGACAAAATGTCAGACCCCGTGGCGATGACGATATTCTTGGTAGCAAGGCTGGAGACTGCACCATCCGCCGCAGTCACCGTGACTGTGCCTGGCCCTGCAATCGCGCCGGTGCCAACCAGATAGGTGATCTTGTTCTTTTTCATCAAGAACTCAACGCCCTTGGTCAAACCATCGACCGCATCATCTTTCTGCGCCAGCATTTTTTCGAGATTGAGCGAGACGCCCGTCACCTCAATGCCCATATCGGCAAAGTGATGTTGGGCGGCTTCATAGGCTTCTGAGGCATGCAGCAAGGCTTTGGATGGGATACAGCCAACATTCAGGCAGGTGCCGCCCAAACGGCCGCGCTTTTCGATAATGGCGGTCTTCAATCCCAGCTGGGCTGCCCGAATGGCGCAATTATAGCCCCCTGGACCGCCACCGATGATGACGACGTCAAACTGTTCTGCCATGAAAACGCTCCTGATTGCATGATGTCAGCGACCGCTATTACGCCCCTTGGGCTGCAATCGCTACTGAGGGATGGTTCAAATTCTGCAATTGGCTAACCCAAGCCATCTCAAGCCAAAGCGGTTGTGAGGGTGAGCCAGAAAAAGAGGGTGAAGCTGGCCAAGAGAGCGACGCATTGGGCCGCATCCACCAAGCGCTCCATGGGTGTGGTTTTGTAGAGAATGAGGCGAATATCGCGACAGGTCATGAACAAGATGCAATCAATGGCAAGCGCAATGCCCAAGGCCCAAAAGGCCAAGGAACTTGAAAAAGCCAGTGCAACCAAACTTGTAACAAGGGCCCCAATCGAAACACGCCAAGCCGCAGCCCGCCGCCCCATGGCATAATTGGCCATTAAGTCGAGGTGATGTTGCGGGGTCTCTGCCAAAGCTTCGGGGATTGGTCCCTCGCCCTCCAGCACTTTGGTGACCTGTGACGACAGCCACAGCCCCAGGATGCTGGAGACCGCATAAAGAAACACAATGATCCCGGCGAGGGTTAGCATGTAATCCATCCCAGCCCAAAAGCTTCGGCCACGGCGCGCGCGACCCAATTAGATGTCGAGCAACATACGCTCTGGATCTTCCAAGCACTCTTTCACGCGTACAAGGAAGGTCACGGCCTCTTTGCCATCGACAATCCGGTGATCATAGGACAAGGCCAAATACATCATCGGGCGGACCACGATCTGACCCCCAACAACCATCGGACGATCTTGGATCTTATGCATGCCCAAAATACCCGATTGCGGCGCATTCAGGATTGGCGTGGACATGAGCGAGCCATAAACCCCACCGTTGGAGATGGTGAAAGTGCCGCCCTGCATATCATCAATGCTCAAAGCGCCATCGCGCGCCTTCTTGCCGAGATCGGCAATGCCCTTTTCAATCCCGGCAAGGCCCAAATCTTCGGCATTGCGCAGAACAGGAACCACCAGACCCTTATCGGTGCCAACCGCGACGCCAATGTCATAGAAGTTCTTATAGATAATGTCGGTGCCGTCGATTTCGGCGTTTACGGCCGGCACGTCTTTCAAGGCGACGATACAGGCTTTTACAAAGAAGCTCATAAAGCCCAGTTTTGCGCCATGCTTCTTCTCAAAAATGTCTTTGTACTTATTGCGCACGGCCATGACATTGGTCATGTCGACTTCGTTGAAAGTCGTGAGCATTGCGGCGGTGTTTTGTGCATCTTTCAGGCGGCGGGCGATGGTTTGCCGCAGGCGCGTCATCTTCACACGCTCTTCGCGCGCACCCAAAGCCCGCGGGGCTGACGGGGCTGCAACGACGGGGGCGGGTGCAGCAGCCAAAGCCGCCACAGCGGCCAAGGCATCCCCTTTAGTGATCCGGCCATCCTTGCCACTGCCGGTTACCGCGCTGGCAGGCACACCTGCAGTTTCCAAGGCACGCGCAGCCGATGGCATCGGGTCATGGGCGGCGGCGGGGGCCGCTGCAACGGGTGCCGGGGCTGCAACAGGGGCGGGTGCTGGGGCCGCGGCGGGCTTGGCGGCAGCAAGGCTTGCGGCTGCACCGGCTTCCACCCGACCAATCACCATGCCGGGGGTTACGGTGGCGCCATCGGTTGCGAGGATCTCAGCCAGCACGCCATCGGCGGGTGCCACAACTTCCAGCGCAACCTTATCGGTTTCGATCTCGACCAGCAGCTCATCCTTTTTGACCGCATCACCGGCCTTTTTCGACCAAGAACCAATCGAGCCTTCGGCAACGGATTCTCCCATAACGGGGACGACGATATCGAGCATAAAACCTCCAGCGGAGTCAGAATGGTGAAGGGGCAACAGGCCCCATGTAAGGATCGAAAACGAATTTAGCCAGATGATTAGTAGGTCATCGCCTCATTGAGGAAGGTCTCAAGTTCGCGAATATGCTTCTTCATCAAGCCAGCAGCCGTAGAAGCCGAGGCGGGGCGACCAACATAGGCCGCACGCTTGGCTTTATTCTTTGTTTTGCCCAGAACCCATTCGATATTGGGCTCCATAAAGTTCCAAGCGCCCATGTTCTTTGGCTCTTCTTGGCACCAAATCACCTCGGCATTCTTGAAGCGCGACAATTCGGTGATCATGGATTTGGCCGGGAATGGATAGAGCTGTTCAACGCGCAAGATCACCACATCGGTTAAACCGCGCTTCTCGCGCTCTTCAAACAGATCATAATAGACCTTGCCCGAGCACAGGATGACGCGCTTGATCTCTGAATCTGGCTTCAGGGTCACGGTCGTTGTCTCAGGGCGGTAATGCGCATCATCCCACAAAATCCGGTGGAAGGAGGAGCCAGGACCCATTTCCGCCAAGGTCGACACACAGCGCTTGTGGCGCAATAGCGACTTGGGCGACATCACGATCAAGGGCTTGCGGAATTGGCGATGGATTTGCCGACGCAGCACGTGGAAATAATTGGCTGGCGTCGTACAATTGACCACTTGCATATTGTCTTCTGCGCATAGCTGCAGGAAGCGCTCCAAGCGGGCCGAGGAATGTTCTGGCCCTTGGCCTTCATAGCCATGTGGCAACAGCATTACCAAACCACTCATGCGCAACCACTTGCGCTCACCCGAGCTGATGAACTGGTCGATGACAACTTGGGCCCCGTTCACGAAATCGCCGAACTGGCCTTCCCAAATGGTCAGGCTGTTGGGGGCAGACAGGGAATAGCCATATTCATAGCCCAACACCGCTTCTTCCGACAAAGCGCTGTCGATCACTTCATACTGGGCTTGGGTCGGCGAGATATTGTTGAGCGGGGTGTAACGCTGCTCAGTCAATTGGTCGACGAAATGGCTGTGGCGGTGCGAGAAGGTGCCGCGGCAGGAATCTTGGCCCGACAAGCGCACAGGGAAGCCTTCGTCAAGCAAAGAGGCAAAGGCCAAATGCTCACCCAAAGCCCAATCGACATTCTCACCCGTCTCAATCATCTTTTGACGGGCCTGCACCACGCGCTCCACCGTCTTGTGGATCGTCAAATCGGTCGGGATCGTGGTGATTTTGGTGCCCAAATCCTTCAACTTCTCGATCGAAAGATTGGTGTCGCCGCGGCGGTCTTCGCCCTCTGGCAATCCAAGGCCCGACCACACACCGTCCAGCCAATCGGCTTTATTGGGCTTATAGGTCTTGGCGGCCTCAAACTCGCTTTCGAGGAAGGCTTCAAATTCCTTGACTTCGGCTTCCACTTCTTCGGCGGTGACAATGCCCTGCTCGATCAAGCGCGCGGCATAAAGCTCTCGCGTCGGCTTTTGGTTCTTGATCTTGGCGTACATGACGGGGTTCGTCATGGTGGGATCATCGCCTTCATTATGACCAAAGCGGCGGTAGCAGAACATGTCGACCACCACGTCTTTGGCAAATTTCTGGCGATATTCGGTTGCCACTTTCGCCGCAAACACCACCGCCTCTGGATCATCGCCATTCACGTGGAAGATCGGGGCTGCCACCATCAAAGCGACGTCTGAGGGATAGGGCGAAGAGCGCGAGAAGCGTGGTGCGGTGGTAAAGCCGATTTGGTTATTGACGATCAGATGGACTGTGCCGCCTGTGCGGTGTCCACGAACGCCGGAGATAGCAAAGCATTCTGCCACCACGCCTTGGCCGGCAAAGGCCGCATCGCCGTGCAACAGAAGCGGCATCACAGCGCGGAACTGATCGGCCTTCTCAGGCCCATGCGTCATCATTTTGGCGCGGCATTTGCCCAAAACGACTGGATTGACGATTTCGAGGTGGGATGGGTTTGGCGTCAGCGACAAGTGCACGCTATTGCCGTCAAACGCGCGGTCTGACGAAGCGCCCATGTGATATTTCACATCACCCGAGCCATCCACATCGTCTGGCGTGGCAGAGCCACCTTGGAATTCGTGGAAGATGACATGATAGGGCTTGCCCATCACAGCCGACAACACGTTCAAGCGGCCACGGTGTGGCATGCCCAGAACAATGTCTTTCACGCCCAAATTGCCACCGCGCTTGATGATTTGTTCCATCGCGGGGATAAGCGCCTCGCCACCGTCTAGGCCAAAGCGCTTGGTGCCGGGGAAGCGCTTGTGCAGGAACTTCTCAAAGGTTTCTGCTTGGATGACTTTGCTCAAGATCGCTTTCTTGCCTTCATTGGTGAAAGCAATGCTCTTGTCTGGGCCTTCGATCCGCTCTTGCAGCCACGACTTCTCAGCCGGGTCCGAAATGTGCATGAACTCAATACCGACCGTCGAACAATAGGTGCGGTTGAGGATGTCTAGCATCTGGCGGGGCGTGGCATATTCCATGCCGAGCACGAAATCGATGAAGATCGGCCGGTCCATATCTTCAGGGCCAAAGCCATAGGATTCAGGTTGCAGCTCTGGCTGAGGCTCACGGCCTTCATCAAGACCCAGCGGGTCAAGCTTGGCGGCCAAATGACCGCGAATACGGAAGGCGCGGATCATCATCAAAGCCTTGATGCTGTCGCGCGTGGCGCGCATCACATCGACTTCCGAGACGGGCTTACCCGCATTGGCAGGGGCGGCTGCGGCTTTTTCAGCCAGCTTCTTTTCGATCTTGGGCTCAATCAGCGCCCAATTGCCATCGAGCGTGGCGACCCATTCGCCGACTTCTGACTTAGGCCAGTCATTGCGCTTCCAAGACGGGCCGCTGGCGGCACGTTGCGCATCGCCTGCGCCATCCCCCATCCCGGCGAAGAAGCTGGCCCAAGAGGCGTCAACCGAGGCCGGATTGGCCGCCCATTTGGCATATTGCTGTTCAATGAAAACAGCGTTGCCGCCATAGAGGAATGAGGTGTCGAGGAGTGCGGAATTTTGCGCACTGCGCATGTCGTCTGCCATAAGCCAACCGTCCATTCGTGGGGACGGTCGGTCAGGGCGAAGGAAGTCGGCCTTGCCCGGCCGTCACACATTTACTTCTATATAGTCATTCGCTTTTCAGGCGACTGCTTTATGTAAGCTTAAAGCACATCAACCCTTAAGAACTTCCAACAAAGTTGAACCTAATGCAGCAGGCGATGGTGCCACGCGAATACCTGCGGCTTCCATGGCTGCAATCTTATCTTCCGAACCACCCTTACCACCGGCGATAATCGCGCCAGCATGGCCCATGCGACGGCCTGGAGGCGCGGTGCGACCCGCAATAAAGCCTGCCATTGGCTTCTTACGGCCACGCTTGGCTTCATCCAGAATGAATTGAGCGGCATCTTCTTCGGCGCTGCCACCGATTTCACCAATCATGATGATCGACTGGGTTTCTGGGTCAGCCAAGAACATTTCCAACACGTCGATAAATTCCGTGCCCTTCACAGGATCGCCACCAATACCGACAGCAGTTGTTTGGCCAAGACCTGCGTTTGAGGTTTGGAATACGGCTTCATAGGTCAAGGTGCCAGAACGCGACACGATGCCCACATTACCTTTTTTGAAGATAGAGCCCGGCATAATGCCGATCTTGCACTCATCTGGGGTCAGAACGCCGGGGCAGTTTGGCCCGATGAGGCGCGACTTTGAGCGCTCTAGGCGGCTCTTTACTTGCACCATGTCTGAAACAGGAATGCCCTCGGTGATGCAGACGATCAGCTCAATCTCGGCCTCAATGGCTTCGATAATGGCCGCAGCCGCCCCTGGAGGTGGCACATAGATCACTGTCGCATCGGCACCGGCGACATCCTTGGCTTCTTGAACCGAGTTGAACACAGGAAGACCAAGATGGGATTGCCCACCTTTGCCGGGACTGACCCCACCCGTCATGCGCGTGCCATAGGCAATGGCTTGTTCGGAGTGGAAGGTACCATTCTTCCCGGTGAAGCCCTGGCAGATTACCTTGGTTTCTTTGTTAATCAGGATCGACATGAGGCCCTCGGCTTACAACTAAGATGTTGGCCGCCGTGTTAGCGCAGCCCGCTCGACTTGCAAACCGAAAGAGGCGGTAATCGGGAGATGAATCTCACCTCGCCTTAGGTCAGGCACGGTATCCCGGTACCAAACCTCTAGCCAAAGACCTTCAACATGATCTTCCCAGCATGGGTATTGGCTTGCATTTTGGCTTGGGCGGCTTCGGCATCTTCCAAGTCAAACACCGAATCCACAACGGGACGGACCAGACCCTTCGCCACCCAAGGCCAGACATGGGCCTCAACGGCGCGGGCGAGGCGCGCTTTTTCGGCGACCGGGCGCGCCCGCAAGGTCGAGCCGGTCAAGGTTAGCCGCTTCAGCATCAGGGCCATCAGGTTCAGTTCAACTTGCGGGCCTTGCAGAAAGGCGATTTGCACACACCGCCCATCCAGCTTCAGACAATCGAGGTTTTGCTGAACATAGGCCCCGCCCACCATGTCAAGGATCACATCGACCCCGCCATCGGCTTTGACCACTTCGGCAAAGCTTTGGGCGCGGTAATCTATGGCGACGTCTGCGCCCAGTTTGGCGCACAGCGCAGCCTTTTCAGCGCCCCCTGCAGTAGCAAAGACCTTTGCACCGTGGGCTTTGGCCATTTGAATGGCGGTGGTGCCAATGCCCGAGGCCCCGCCATGAACCAAAAAGGCCTCACCGGGCTGCAGGGCTGCGCGCTCAAACACATTGGCCCACACCGTGAGAACCGTTTCTGGCAGAGCTGCGGCCTCCAACAGGCTGATGCCTTCGGGCACAGCCATGCACGAGCCCTCATCCGCCCACGCATAATCGGCATAGCCGCCACCGGGCAAAAGGGCACACACTTTATCGCCCAGCTTCCAGTGCGAAACATCTGGGCCAAGTGCCACAATTTCGCCCGAACATTCCAAGCCCATAGTCTCGGGCGCGCCCTTTGGCGGGGGATAGGCCCCCATGCGCTGGATCAAATCGGGCCGATTTATCCCCGCATAGGCGATTTTTATCAGGACTTGGCCGGGGCCTGCGACGGCCCGATCAATCTGCTCAACCCGCAGAGGGGCACCTGGAGATGCAACAATCGCACGCATTTTATCAGGAAGGGCTGTCAAAATTGAGACTCCGGCGCCAAAATGGGATCAGGAGGCTACTCATGCTCGACGATGACCCATTCGCCAAGTCAAAACCCCAGTCCATTCGCTTAGAGGATTTGTCTATCCGCGAGCTTCAAGAGCGCATTTCTGATCTCGAGGCGGAAATTCGGCAGATAAATGACCTAATTAAGGCGAAAGAAGGCAGCAAAAAGGCAGCGGATTCCTTTTTTAAGACAAGCTAGACCCAAAAACGGCACGGCCTTTGCTGGAATGGCGACAGGAAGCACGGTGCTTCCTCCATTCTAACTGGCGCTCTGGGCTGGAGCTTTGGTTGCTGGAATGGGACTATTCGGGATTGAAATGGAAAAGGCCCTAAAATGGGGCTTTCCGGATCAAGCACTTGGCCCGCGGCAGTTTGCGGGTTAAAGACTGAGATTAAAGAAGGGCGGAATGCCGCATGTTGACGGAAGTTTCAAAACAGACCTTGGGTCAGAAAACAGCGTTTGATCGGATCGCAGATTTTGCGAGCTCGGACATTTTTGAACGTATGTTCCGCGAAGGCATGGACCTGGTCGAGGAAACCGCAGCTTATCTCGATGGCGACGGTCGCCAAGAGGCACGTAACCTCGAACGCGCTGCAGCCTTGGCCTATGCTTCTGAAAGCATGCGTTTGACGACCCGCTTGATGCAAGCTGCATCGTGGCTGTTGGTACATCGGGCCGTGCGCGAAGGCGAAATGACCGCGCGCGACGCCCATGATCCAAAATATCGTCTCGGCGCACGCACGGTGTGCAGCGCAGACAAGCAACCGCTGGCAGAATTGCCTGCCCGCTTACTCGATCTGCTTGAACGCTCAAAGCGGCTCTATGATCGGGTGGACCGCATGGAAGTCAGCTTGTTTGAAGCCAGCGAAACACCGGCGGAAAATCCGGTCAATGCCCAATTAATGCGGCTTCAAGCGGCGCTGGGTGCTTCTGACTGAACAAAGTCGGTTTCGCGATGTAGGTCGCACAGCGACATGGCGGCATCAATCGATGCCAACAGACTCGGCAAATGAATGGGCTTGGGCGCGTGGGCATCTGCCCCCGCCTCAATCTGGGCATCAATCTGATGCTGCAAGGCATTTGCCGTCAGCGCCACAATAGGGGTTCGGGCGCGGCCTTCTTGAATCTCCACCGCCCGAATGACCCGGATTGCCGATACCCCATCCATGACGGGCATCTGCATATCCATCAAAATCACGTCGAAGCGATCTGCCTGCCACGCCTCTACGGCCTCCTGGCCATTGTGTGCAAAGACCAAATCCATCTCGAAACTGGATAAGAGGGCCTGAAGAACCAATTGATTGGTTTGATTGTCTTCGGCCACCAGCACGCGCAAGGGCCGGGCCGACGATAGCTCCCCCGCATCCTCATGCTCTGGACCATGCAGCGGCTGGCTCTGCGACAAAAGCTCGGGCTCATCCAAGGGCGCAGAGACGACTTTGAGCGGCAGACTGCAGGTGAATGTAGAGCCAATTCCAACTTGGCTTTCCACCGAAAGCACACCCCCCATGGCTTCGGTCATCGCCTTGGCGATGGACAGGCCAAGCCCCGTGCCGCCATAAAGGCGAGTGTGCGAGGAATCGGCTTGGGTGAATTTCTCAAACAAATGCGTCAAGCGCTCGGGTGGAATACCGATACCGGTATCGGCAACTGAAACCACCAATTCCCGCTCGGGCCCGCGCGTCAGTGAAATCGTGACGACGCCAAGCTCGGTGAATTTGATGGCGTTGGAGACCAAGTTAAATACGATTTGGCGCAAACGGGCTGGATCGCCTAAGCGCCATTGGGTCGCATCGGGCGCGATCTTCACACTCAACTGGATGTTTTTGGCCGAAGCGCGTGCGTCGAACAAATCAGCCGCAGAGGTCACCAATTTTTCGGGATTGAACGGAATGGATTCAAGTTCGATCTTGCCCGCTTCAATCTTCGACATGTCGAGAATGTCGTTCAACAACAGCAACAACATGTCGCTCGACTCAATCATGACCGACAGCATTTTGCGCTGGTCTTCTTTCATCGGCGTTTTCATCAAGGCTTGCGCCATGCCGATAACCCCATTCATAGGGGTGCGAATTTCATGGCTCATCATCGCCAAGAATTCCGACTTAGCTTGGGCTGCATGCTCGGCACGAATTCGGGCGAGGGCATTTTCCTTAAACACGCTTAAGGCGCGGGCCATGCCGCCAATCTCGTCGGACCGCTTTTGATAGGGCGGATCGATGCTAAAGTCTGCCTGCGCGACTTTCCGCATCGCTTTGGTTAGATGGGCCAGAGGTTGGACCACCCCATCGCGAACAACTGTCAACACCGCAAGTAGGGCGATCAAGAAGAGGCCAAGTGTGGCTGCCAGCACATAATTTTGACTGGCTTCCAAGCGGGCAATACGGACTTGTAAGCCCCGGATCAATTCTTGATTGGCGGCCAGGGCAGTCCGCACAACGGAGTTTCGAGCGATTTGCGCATTGGTTTGGGCATTGGCCGGGTCTGGATCTTCAATCAAGCTTTGAATTTCTTGCATGGTAGCAAGCTTCAAGTCGGCCAAGCCAAGTTCGCGCGTGCGGGCCTCATCCGACACACGCACTGCGTCATCAATCGAGGTTTCAAAAGCCTGGGTCTTCGCATCAAGATTGCCTTGGTGCTTGGCCACCAACCTCCAGAATGAGTTTTCTGCCGTGCGACCTGGCACATCAATATTGGCCTTGGCCGACCCATAATAACCAATCTTTTCAATCAGCGGTGTCGCATGGAGGGCAACAGCCTGCATGAGATAGAAGGTTGAAAGTTCGGTATCGAGGATGAGGTTTGAACGCTCCACCACCCGAACGAAATGTTTCTGACTGGCTGCGAGGCTGTCGCGAACCCGCGCCGGGTCATAGATTTTCATCTCTTTCAAGTCACTGACAGCCGCCTTCAGGGCGGCAAAATCATCTTGAAATTGCAAAGTGTGGGGGGCCTT
The DNA here is from genome assembly GCF_020253525.1 of Aquidulcibacter sp. Classification (GTDB taxonomy): domain Bacteria; phylum Pseudomonadota; class Alphaproteobacteria; order Caulobacterales; family Aquidulcibacteraceae; genus Aquidulcibacter. The sequence continues at coordinate 8,236 of NZ_JADCBK010000091.1, read as the reverse complement.
GGCGCGGGCTTCCGACACTTTGTCGAGAGCGGGCTGAAGGTTTTGCGGGGCAGGCCTCTCGTCAGCCAAGGAGGAGGCGGCATTGGCCATGGTGGCGTGCAAAACCAGCAAGGGCTCTATGTAGCGTGCGCCATCAAGCTCTGCTTGTGAGAAGGCAATTTCCTGATTTTGCTTTTGAATAAGTTGGGCCGTCAAAAAACAGACAGGCAAGGCAAATAGAATGAACGCAAGTGCGAGACGGCGTGCAATAGAACGAGATACAAAAGAAAAAAGCGCCCGGAGCATACCGAGCGCTTTAACCTATCTGCGTAACTATCCAGTTAAACCAACCGGATAAATGCTTATTTCTTCATGAAACCAGCAAACTTGTCCTTGAAGCGGGCAACGCGGCCACCGCGGTCAAGAAGCGTGTTGGTCGAACCGGTCCAAGCAGGATGCACGCTTGGGTCGATGTCCAACGACAAAGACTTGCCCTCGCCACCAATGGTCGAGCGGGTTTTATAGGTGGTCCCATTGGTCATCACGATGGTGATGAAATCATAGTTAGGATGTGTATCGGCTTTCATCTTCGTGTCCTGCGCGCAGGCCCGGATCGGGCGCGCGGTGTTGAGAGCGGCTTTGAACCAAATAGAGCGGCGCGGTTAGAGGAAAATCGCCTCTGAGTCTAGTGTGGCGCGCAGGTCGTGCGCAGAGGACAGGCAATCAATTTAACTGCTGACAATATTTCACGTGAGGCGCGCGCGTGCTAACTCCCTGCCCATGACCGATACCCCTGCCAGCCGCGTCGTCGAGGATCGTCCCAGTCGCGGTGCCCTACAAGCCGAATTGACCGCTGATGCCGCCGCCAAACGGGGCCGCAGCTCTGACTTGCGGCCGCTGACGCGCCTGATCCCCTATATTCAGCGCCGTCCGAAGGACCTTGCCGCGGCAGCCATCTTCCTGCTGCTTGCGGCGGCTGCAACCCTTGCTTTGCCTGTTGCTGCCCGCGCATTGGTCGACCGCGGCTTTGCGACGGCGACGCCAGAAGCGGTCAATCAGTGGTTTTTGATGCTGGTGGCCGTGGCACTATGTATGGCGGTCTTCTCGGCTTCGCGCTTTTATTTCGTGACAAAACTGGGGGAACGCGTCGTCGCCGACCTGCGCGCCGATGTTTATGACCGCCTGATCGGCCTATCGCCTTCTTATTTCGCGCGCGTTCGCACGGGCGAAGCCCTGTCGCGCTTGACGGTGGACGCCACCTTGATTGAGTCACTGGTTGGCTCGTCAGCCTCGATTGCCATTCGCAATTTGGTGATGCTGGCGGGTGGCTTGTCGATGATGGTGGTGACCAGCCTGAAACTCACCTTCATGGTCTTGCTGATTATCCCCTTGGTTTTGGTACCCTTATTCACCATTGGCCGACGCGTGCGGGCGCTTTCCACCTCTGCGCAAGACCGCGTTGCGGAAGCCGCGGCCGAGGCGTCTGAAAGCCTGGACGCGGTTGAGACCGTGCAAGCCTTTGGTCGGGAAGATTATGCGCGTTCCCGCTTTCGTCAGGCGATTGAGACCAGCTTTACCGCTGCCCGCCGCCGGATTGCCGCCCGCAGCCTGATGACAGCTGTGGCGATTGCCATTGTGTTTTGCGGGATTTCCTTTGTGTTGTGGGAAGGCACGCGCTCTGTTTTGGCGGGCTCCATGACGCCCGGTGCTTTGACGCAATTTGTCATTCTCTCGGTCCTGACCGGATCGGGTGTCGGGGCTTTGGCAGAAGTTTGGGGCGATGTGCAAAAGGCGGCCGGGGCGACCCAGCGCTTATCAGAAATCCTCGATGAAGTGCCTGAGATTGCTGCCCCTGCCGCACCTGTCGCCTTCCCGGCAGAGGCTCCGGGCCTTGTCTCCTTTAAGGATGTGGCATTTGCTTATCCCAGCGATGGCGAGCGCAGCGCCCTGAAAGGTGTGAGCTTTGAAGTAAAGCCCGGCCAGACAGTGGCGATTGTGGGCCCCTCTGGCGCGGGCAAGTCGACCTTGTTCAAGCTTCTTTTGCGCTATTACGACCCCGCCTCTGGCGCGATTGAAGTTGATGGGATTGATGCGCGCGACACAGACCCCATCACCTGGCGGCACCGCTTTGCCTATGTGTCGCAGAACCCGGATTTGTTTACCGGCACAGCCATGGACAATATTTTGTTCGGCAATGAAGGCGCGACCGCCGACATGGCCCAAGATGCCGCGCGCCGGGCAGAGGCAGAGCCCTTCATCCTTGCCCGTTTGGGTGGCTATGACAAAGCCATTGGCGACCGGGGGCGCGCCCTATCAGGCGGGGAGCGTCAGCGTCTGGCGATTGCCCGCGCCCTTGTTCGCGATGCGCCCGTCCTTTTGCTGGACGAGGCAACCAGTGCGCTGGATGCTGAAAACGAGCGCTTGGTGCAAAAGGCCTTTGACGAGGCCATGGCCAATCGCACGACTTTGGTGATCGCCCACCGGCTGGCCACCGTTCAACGCGCCGACTGGATCATTGTGTTGGAAGACGGAAAAGTTGCCGAACAGGGCACGCACAGTGACTTGGTGGCCAAGGGCGGCCTTTATGCCCATCTCGCAAAGCTACAATTTGAAACCCAAACTCAGGCGTGAAAGTCAGGTTGATGAAACCCTCACAGATTATTCTTCTAACCGGTGTCGCGATTGTCGGGATCCTGTCCTACACGTGGTTCCGCACGGCGGCCCGCGCAGGTGAATTCACCACCTTAGTCCCCGTTTTTGACGGCAGCTGCGTCGATCTTGCCGGCATGCCTGGCGCAGAAGATATGGCGATTGATCGCACCAATGGGCGTATCTATGTCTCCTCTGATGACCGCCGCGCCACGGCGCAAGGCAAGCCTGTGCGCGGGGCAATTTACAGCCTGCCTGTCGCGAGCTTGGCGAGCCCAGGACCCTTGAAGGACCTAACCGGCGGCCAACCCGCTGCCTTCCATCCCCATGGCACCTCCTTATTCCGGGGACCCGACGGCAAAGTGACGCTGATGGTGGTGAACCATCCCAAGGGGGCGATGGACTATAGCGGCACCACGGTGGAGATCTTTGATGCGCAAACCGATGGCAGTTTGAAATTGCGCCGCACTGTTGCGGTTCAAGGCCTCACCCGTATCAATGACATTGTGGCTACGGGCGAGAATAGCTTTTACGCCACCAGCGAAAGCGATCTGGAGCGGGGCTCTTTATCTGAGAGCCTTAGCTTTATTACAGGCGATGATCGCAGCGGTGCGATTTGGTATTTTGATGGCACTGCAGGCAAGAAGCTGGAAAGCGGGTTGGGCTTTGCCAATTCGCTGGCGCTGTCCAATGATGGCAAGACACTTTATGCCAGCGCCACCCTGAGCCGCAGCATCTTCCTCTATGATCGCGACCCCGCCACGGGGGCGATCAAACGGCGTGACGCAGCCTTGCTAGGCACGGGGATCGACAATCTCGATGTCGATCCAGAAGGCATTGTGTGGATGGCCGCCCATCCCAAAATGCTGAGCTTTATTCAACATGCGGGTAATCCCGCCAAACCTTCACCCAGCCAAATTCTGATCCTAGAGCCCTCGCCCACCGGCAAGGGTGGGAAGATTGATCAGGTCTATCTGAAGGACGGCAAGGACGGCTTCTCGGGTGCCTCGGTTGCTATTCGGTCGGGCTCGACCATGGTGTTGGGCAGTGTGTTTGAAAAGTCCGTGCGGGTTTGCCAATTGCCGAAAGTGTGGCGTCAGTCCGAGAGCCACCCTGCCCAACGCCTATTGGATACTGAGCGCGATGAGCTGAAAAAAGAGGCCGAGAAGGCCGCGAAAGCAGGCGCGACTGAACCAGCCAAATAGGGGCGGGTGATGCGGGGTCATGCCTTCCAGCTTCACGAGACCCCGGTTGTGGCCTTGGCAGAGGCTGCGCTATTTCTGCCGCGGACCCAGACCCTCATCGTCTCGGACCTGCATTTTGAGAAGGGCTCTGCCTTTGCGGTGAGAGGGGTGATGTTGCCACCCTTTGATACGGCAGAGACCCTGCGGCGGCTTGAGGCTTTGACCGCGCAGCTCGCCCCCAAAGTGCTGATTGCCTTGGGCGATAGCTTTCATGATCTGGGCGCAGGCAGCCGACTGGCCGACACAGATCGGGCCAAGCTCGAAAACCTGGTCAGCCAAGCTGAAACCATTTGGATAGAGGGCAATCATGATCCAGAGCCCCCCGCTTGGCTGGCGGGGCAACGCACCCATGAACTGGTTCATGACGGTTTGGTGTTTCGGCACGAACCAACCGGGGACGTCGCGGGCGAAGTGGCGGGGCATTTGCACCCCTGCGCCCGGGTGACAGGCAAACGCGGCGGCAGTATCCGGCGACGCTGCTTTGTAACCGATGGCCGCAGCCTGATTATGCCCGCCTTTGGGGCCTTTACCGGTGGCCTCAATCTGTTTGACCCAGCCTTTGAGGGTTTGTTCCGCGGCCCGGTCCATGCACTTATGCCCAGCGGGTCGGGCACCACGGCCAAAGTTCATGCGATTGCGGCCAAGAACCTAACGCGCTCGCACTAAACGATCCTTATGTAGCCGATGGCACATGACCTGCGAGTAGCGGGTTATGACCAGTCTCTCGCCCTATGCAGCTTCCGCTTCTGTGCCATATCGGCACAAAGTTACCGCTGTACCTGCGATTGAGGCGATCACCGACGACCTAAAGGGGTCCAGCCAAGATTATTCCAGCCGTGCGCGGTTTGATAAAGCCACCCAAGACCGTGGCCGTTATGATGCCAATAGCGCAGCGGCAGGCTTTTCCATTCATGTCTTGGTGGAAGCAGGCCTGACGGGCGAGGATCCCTTTGCAGCCCTGCGGGGCGCAAAAGCCTATCAAGCCCGGATGCGTCAGACGCGCCGGGTGCAATTGGTCGTCTAACGGCCCTTTAGCGCCAATTCTAATACCGCGACTTTCGCTTCGAGGGCCGCAACGCGCTGTAGCAAGCGCTCAATCTGGACCTCTTGGCTGGCTTCTTTTGCCGAGACCGGGGTTGAGATGCCGCACCGATTGGCAATTTCGCTCGCCGGGACATCCAAAAGGGCAGAGAGCAACTCGACGTCTCGCCCTCGCACTTCCATCTGGTCCTTAAAGACCAAAGCAAGCTCTTCTTGGGTCCAGCCTACAGCCCGCGCCATATCCTCCTTTTGCAAATTGAGCGCAGCCAGACGCGCTTTGAACCAGGCAGCATCAAAGAATAAGGCCAATCTGCTTAATCCCCGTAGGAATCATAATTGGACGCCCCCCGCCCACCGGACGGCGAACTGGCGATATTGAAAATGACACCGCCTATCATGTCGAGCCAGCACATCAGGGTCAAAAGAAAGAAGGTTGAGGTTGCAAACGCCTCAAACATCAAAAATGCCCCGGCACAGGACAGGGCCAACAAAACTGCCAAAGTGTGGTGGATGATGGCATAGCGGCTGACACCAACCCCGCGCGTCAACTCAAAGAACAAAATGATCAAGCCCATCATCAAGAGCAGATCGCCGCCAGACAGCGCCCAAGGCGCGCCTGAGGGCATGGTGAGTAAGAAGACACCCTTCTCAATCGATTGGGTGAAGACATCAGGCCCGCGGGTCGAGGCTGTCACCCCGCCGAATAGCGCATAGATCAAGACAGGGATCGTCAAGATCGGCACCATCTCAAAGATACGTCTCAACACCAGCATGGCTGCGAATCACCCACTTATCTTATGCGCTGGGGTGCAGAGTGAACCGACACTCACGTTTCGTCCACATGGCCGAAGTCGCGGCGGCGCGTTCTGAGCCAAATGACCCCGCCCAAATCGGTCAAAGCGGCCAAGAGGCGGCCCAAATTGGTATATTTAGAAGCCCCAGTTGAGCGGTGACGGTGATTGACGACGGCAAACTCCGCCAATGCCCCTTCCCGCTGCACCAAGGCCGGCATGTAGCGGTGCATATGGTCGAAATAGGGTAGACGCAGGAACAGCTCGCGGCGGATCACTTTGATGCCGCAGCCCGAATCATCGGCCCCATCGCGCAACAAGGCTTGGCGCACTTGGTTTGCAAACCGCGAGGCTATCTTTTTGGCCTGGCTATCCTGCCGCTTCACCCGCCGCCCACCGACAAAGGCTAAGCCCTGCGGCGCATCTGGCCGATTGAGCTGTTGAAGAAGGGCTGGAAGGTCGGCAGGATCATTTTGACCATCGCCATCCAGCGTGCCGATAACAGGGGCACGTGCGGCCAAGACGCCATTCATGATCGCCCGGCTTTGGCCCGCATTCTTGCGGTTCGCCAGCACACGTAAAGCGGGATAGGTGGCCTTCAGCGCGACCAACTTGGCATGGGTATCGTCCTTGGACGCATCATCGACGAAAATCATCTCATAGGCCCAGCCATCAAGGGCCGCCGCAATTTCCTGCACCAGACCTGCCACAGCCCCACTCTCATTATGGACAGGGACCACAACGGAAATGTCGAGCGGTTCAAGACGGGATACGGATGGATTCGATGAGGACATGAACGGGCTTTAGCGCGGCACGCCAAGAAGGGCTAGTTGGTGCCTCAGGAAAGGAATGGGTTTCGTGCGGTTACGGTGCCGTAAGTCTGTCCAAGAGGCCTTCACGTGTCAAAGCGGGGATGTCCTGAATAGGTTTCGGCACGACTTGGCCGCCAATCGCCCATGCGGTAGGGTGACTCATCGATCAGCTTCAATAAAGCCTCCCGCGCCTCGTCTTTTTCAACTGGCACTTCAGCCTCTGTAAGGCCCTTCAAGAAGCCCCGTACAAGCTCGCTCACGCTGGTCCGCCGTTTCGCTGCCACAACCCGTGCCCGCTGAAGCACTTCTTCATCGACGGCTAATGTGATGTTCTTGGCCAAGACCAATCTCCACTGATTATGTGCAGCACATAAGATGTGAGGCTGTGAAAGTCGATTTCAAACTTTGATGAAGGAGGAAGCCCGTTCAAGAATCGCAACAAAAAAGGCCCCCGTTGAGGAGGCCTTTATTGAGGTCGATACCGCGCTGTTGGCGGAATTAAGCCGCCTTGCGCACGGCTGCGACGATCTTTTGCGCCGCATCGGCCAGATCATCGGCTGGCACCACGGCCAGACCGCTGTCGCGCAGGATTTGCTTGCCCAATTCGACATTGGTGCCTTCCAAGCGCACGACCAAAGGAACCTTCAGGCCCACGTCGGTGATGGCCGCAACCACACCTTCTGCGATGACGTCACAGCGCATGATGCCACCGAAAATATTGACCAGAATGCCCTTCACAGCAGGGTCTGCGGTGATGATTTTGAAGGCTGCCGTTACTTTCTCGCGCGTCGCGCCGCCACCAACGTCGAGGAAGTTGGCAGGCTCTTCGCCATACAGCTTGATGATGTCCATGGTGGCCATGGCAAGGCCTGCACCATTGACCATGCAGCCAATTGTGCCGTCGAGTGCGATATAGGCGAGGTCATATTTGGAGGCTTCAATTTCCTTATCGTCTTCTTCCGACAGGTCGCGCATGGCGGCCCATTCGGGGTGACGGAATTCGGCGTTGGAATCAAAGCTCATCTTCGCGTCCAAGCAGACGAGCTTGCCTGTGCCTTCTTCGACGATCAGCGGGTTGATTTCGCACATTTCCATGTCGCCCTTGGTGAAGGCGGTATAGAGTTTCACGCAGAGATCATGGCATTCATCGGCTTGGCCAGCGTCCAAGTTAAGCGCTTTGGCAACCTTGGCGCTGTCAGCGGGGGTAACGCCGACTGCAGGGTCGATGACGATGGTGGAGATTTTTTCGGGCGTATCATGGGCGACCGTCTCAATGTCCATGCCGCCTGCTTCAGACGCCACAAAAGCGACGCGGCCGGTACCACGATCAACGAGGACCGAGAGATAGAGTTCGCGCGCAATGTCTGCGCCGCCCGCAATATACAGGCGCTGAACTTGCTTGCCGGCTGGCCCTGTTTGCACGGTCACCAGCGTATTGCCCAGCATGTCTTTGGCGTGAGCGGCAACTTCATCGAGGTTAAAGGCTAGGCGTACCCCACCTTTGGCTTCGGGTGGCAGCTCTTTGAACTTGCCTTTGCCGCGGCCACCGGCGTGAATTTGCGACTTCACCACCCACATGGAGCCGCCCAGCTTCTGAGCGGCGGCTTTGGCTTCTTCTACCGAGAAAGCCGCAATGCCTGGAGGAACGGGAAGGCCATAATTTGCGAGGACTTCTTTGGCCTGATGTTCATGAACGTTCATGGATGAAATGTCCCCTGTG
>NZ_JADCBK010000090.1 GCF_020253525.1 Aquidulcibacter sp. | reverse complement strand
GAATTGCTAATCTGTATGGACGCACTGCGCCGCGCCTCGGCTCGCCGCATCACCGCCGTTTTGCCCTATTTCGGCTATGCGAGGCAGGACCGTAAAACGGGCGGTCGGACCCCGATTTCTGCAAAGTTGGTCGCCAATCTGGTCACCACAGCAGGCGCGGATCGCGTGTTGACCATGGAATTACACGCCGGCCAAATCCAAGGCTTCTTTGATATTCCCACCGACAATCTCTTCATCACCAACACGATGGAGCAAGATATTCGCCGCAATTATAAGACTGATGATCTGATGATTGTGTCGCCAGACGTCGGCGGCGTGGTACGCGCACGTGCCTTGGCCAATCGCTTGGGCGCTGACCTCGCCATCGTTGATAAGCGGCGTGAGCGCGCGGGCGAAAGCGAAGTGATGAACATCATCGGCGATGTCTCTGGCCGCGCCTGCATCCTGTTTGACGATATTGTGGATTCGGCCGGTACCTTGTGCAATGCGGCTGCTGCCATGATGGACAAGGGGGCTGCCTCGGTTTCGGCCTATGTCGCCCATGGCGTGATGTCGGGCGGCGCGTTTGACCGGGTTGATGCGTCAGCCTTGAAAGAATTGGTTGTGTCCAATTCTATCGATCATGGCGACAAATTCTCGAAGTCCAGCAAGGTCCGCTGCGTCTCCGTCGCGCCCCTGATCGGCGAAGCCATCCGCCGGATCGCGAATGAAGAAAGCGTCTCGAAGCTGTTTGATTGAGGGCTTTAGCTGCAAGGCCTTTGTCTAGGATTGGTTTGGGTCTGCCCCACGCAAAGCGGGCATATGGCTTTCCACCCACGTCACCAGCGAGTGCACTTCTAACCGCAGAGACTTCCCAAGCGGGGTCAATTCATAGGTTACATGCGGCGGCACCGTGCCGTGATCTTCTCGTTTGACGATTCCTGTTGTCTCCAAGTCTCGCAAGGTCTGGGTCAGCATCTTTTGCGAAATGCCCTCAACCTTGCGCATCAAAAAGCCATTGCGCGCGGGGCCATCGTCCAAGGCATTAATCACCAGCAACGACCATTTGCTGGCAACCAGCGCCAGATAGCGGCGCGAGGCACAGCGTTGCGACAGCACATTTGGCGGCAATCCCATGGGGTCTCCTGCAAATTTCGTATAGGCACCAAAAGGTGCGTACTATTATTCTGGTTATCGCACGATTAGCCTCTCTGCCCAAGAGAAGTAAGGAGGCGACAGTGGATTTACTCACGAGCTTGGGTGCGATCATCACGATCTTGATGGGCTGTCTGGGATTATTCTTTCCCAAAAAAGCCGCCGCTTTGACAGGTCTTTCTCCCCTCACCCCAGCCGGAAGGGCAGAGTTTCGGGGAACCCTTGGCGTGACCTTCATTTTTCTGGGATTGGTGCCCTTGGTCACGCAAGACGACATGGCATTCCTGACCGTGGGGCTATGCTGGCTGGGCGCAGCCATTGGCAGAGTCATTTCGATTTTCATGGATCAAGGCAATGAAGCCAAGAACTGGATCGCCGTTGGCTTTGAATGCCTTATTGCCGCTTTGCTGTTGGTGGGGCTGTCGGTCGGGCCCTAATCTTAAGCGCGCGCTGAAACCAAGCACGCATCGAAAACCATTTTCAGGTTGCAAAAATTCGAAAGTTACCCAAAAGTCAAAGGCGGCCCACACGGAGCCGCCTTTCTCTTGTCCCCAAGGGGTGTGGGTCTAAGCCCAGTGACCGTTTCCCGAGGCGCTCATGTAAATACTACCATAAGAGCCTTAAATCATCAAGATGATTTCTGGTAAGTGTGGGGCTATAGCCGTCCGCAGATCAACACTTAACCCCCACCGGCAGACCACGGGCCTGCCGGCAGAGCCAAACGAGTCTTACTCGGCCATCGCCGCTTCGAGGTTTGCAGCAACCTTCTTCAAGAAGCCTTCGGTGGAGAGCCAGGATTGCTCATCGCCAACCAACAAGGCCAAGTCCTTGGTCATGTGGCCTGCTTCAACCGTCGCAATCACCACTTCTTCCATCTTGGTGGCGAACTTCATGAGTTCGGCGTTGTCATCAAGCTTGGCACGGTGGGCGAGGCCACGGGTCCAGGCAAAGATCGAGGCGATGGAATTGGTCGAGGTTTGCTCACCACGCTGGTGCTGGCGATAGTGACGGGTCACGGTGCCGTGGGCTGCTTCGGATTCCAGCACTTTGCCATCTGGGGTCATCAGAACCGACGTCATCAGGCCGAGCGAACCAAAGCCTTGTGCAACCGTATCGGACTGGACGTCACCATCGTAATTCTTACAAGCCCAAACAAAGCCGCCCGACCACTTCATGGCTGAAGCCACCATGTCGTCGATCAAGCGATGCTCATAAACCAGACCCAATTCTTTGAACTGGGCGGCATAATGCTCGTCAAACACTTCTTGGAAAATGTCCTTGAAGCGGCCGTCATAGGCCTTGAGGATGGTGTTCTTGGTCGACAGATAGACGGGATATTTGCGGGCCAAGCCAAAGGCGAAGCTGGCGTGGGCAAAGTCGCGGATCGAGTCATCGAGGTTATACATGGCCATGGCGACGCCAGAACCTAGGTAGTCAAACACGTCATGCTCAATCACTTGACCATCTTCGCCCACGAATTTGATCGAGAGCTTGCCGGGGCCAGGGACTTTAAAGTCGGTTGCTTTATATTGGTCGGCAAATGCGTGACGGCCAATGATGATGGGCTTGGTCCAGCCTGGAACCAGACGCGGCACGTTTGAGCAGATGATCGGCTCGCGGAACACCACACCGCCCAAAATGTTGCGGATCGTGCCGTTGGGCGACTTCCACATCTTCTTCAGCTTGAATTCTTCGACGCGGGCTTCGTCTGGGGTGATGGTGGCGCATTTGATGCCCACGCCGTGCTTTTGGATGGCTTTGGCGGCATCGATGGTGACTTGGTCGTCGGTCGCATCGCGGTTCTCGATCGACAAGTCATAATATTCAATCTCGAGGTCTAGATAGGGCGTGATCAAGAAGTCTTTGATCATCTGCCAGATGATGCGGGTCATTTCGTCGCCATCAAGATCGACAACTGGATTAGCAACTTTAATCTTCGCCATGTTTTTCCCCTATTGGTCCACGAACGTCGCGGCCTGTAAGTGATGTGTCCGCAAATCGGTTGGGTGGGCTATAGCACCTCCAGCGACACGGAAAAGACGTCTTCAACAAGAGTGACAGCGACAAAATGGGTAAAGATGCAGAACCAGCCCCCGCGCCAACCGCTTGGGCCCCACCAAAGCCCGCTTTTGATGGCTCTCGCCCCGTAGGCGTTGGTCCAAATGGGCCGCTGTCAAAGGCAGAGCAAGCCGCCCTGCCCGGTTGGGGGGAAGCCCCCGCCATTTGCCTTGTCCATCCCCAAATGGGTGAGAACATTGGTGCCACGGCGCGTGCCATGGCCAATTTTGGCTTCTCAGAGCTGATTCTCGTCAAGCCGCGCGACGTCTGGCCCAATCCAAAGGCCTGGGCATTGGCCAGCGGGGCTGAATGGCCATTGGAAAGCGCACAAGTGGTTGAGACCGCCGAAGAGGCATTGGCGGAAAAGACTTTTGTGATTGCGACAACTGGCACCCCGCGCCAACTCGATAAGCCGCTGATCGGCCCCCGCGAAGCGGTGGCCCGCATGCGGGAAGCTATGGCAGCAGGCGAAAAGCCCGTGATCCTCTTTGGGTCTGAACGCTCTGGCCTCGACAATGATCTAATTATTGGCGCAGACCTCCTTGTGACCTTTCCAGTCGATGGACGCTTCCCCAGTCTGAACCTTGCCCAGTCGGTGGCGTGCTTTTGTTATGAATGGGCCAGTGGATCAGAGGCAAAAGGCCCCCCACCCGGCTGGATGATTGAAGAAAAAGTGCCAGCCCCACGCGCGGCCTTTGAAAGCTTCTTTGAACACTGGGTCGCAGATCTCGATGAGACGCGCTTTTTCTGGCCGGAAGACCGCAAAGGAACCATGGTGGAAACCATGCGCAACGCCTTTGTGCGCGGTCGTTTCACGATGAATGAAATCAGCTTGATCCGCGGTGCCTTGCGCTCTTTGGCTGGCGGACCGCGCCGGCGGGCGCTGGAAACCGATGCTGCAGCCCAGCGCGCCAAGCTGGAAGCTTGGATCAAAGCGCGTCGTAACGGCGATCCAGCAGCCTGCCGGGAGCTTGAGACCGAGGCGGCCAAAATTGGCCTCGGCCCGCTCGAAGCTGATTATCTGCGCAGCGTGTTTGATGGTGAAGATGGCGTGATCTTTGTGCGCGAGGCTAAAGGGCATGTGGGCGCTTGGATGGTAAAGCTGTCCAAAGGCCGCATCCAAGAAGCCATGTATCAGGCGTTCGCTGCCTAACAGAAACACGCGGCGCTTAGGCCTTTGATTTACCCGCCATAAAGCTTGGGATATTGGCGCGTAACCAGTTGCGGGCGGGCTTTTCAATCAGGGCATGGGCGATGGCTGCTGCGATAATGCTGGCCACGACGCCAAAAATCCCAATCACCAGTGCGAGTGTGCCTTTTGGCTCGCCCATCACGCGCTCAACAATTTGATACATGGCGATGTCAACGGGTAGATGAACCATATAGGCCGCAAAGGAAATCTCGCCCAAATAAACCCAGGTCTTAGAGGCCAAAAGTGGGGTTTGGTTGGTTTTGGAGGTTTCTGCCAAGAAGAAAACAAGACCTGCAAGGCCCGGCCAAATCCAGGAGGATGGCCACGCCCAAGCTGCAGCCATAACAATCCAAATGGTGCTGATCGCCACGCCCAAGCCTGCGACGCCCTTGGGCAAGGTCAAATTGCGACCTAACAGCCATAAGGCGATCCCCATCGCAAAGGACGGCACAATGCGCACAATGCCGCCCTGCCAGGTCATATTCATCAGCTCGATTTGATACTGGGCCATCCACGCCACAAAAGCGGCGAACACCCCAGCCATAATGACGACGCCGATCAAGGGCCGCTTGGCAAATAAGGCTGCGATCCCAAAGCTGATCGGAAATGTCAGATAGGCAAACCATTCGGCTGAAATCGACCAGGATGGGAAGTTCCACCCGTCAGAGGCCACAAGGCCCCAAGCATGCAGTAAAGCCAGATGATAGGGGATTTGCTCTACCACAAAGGCAGACGCCTTAAAGGAAGCCCCCATCAAATTACCCGCCGCCCAAATGGCAACCATCGCAGCCAAGCAAATCAGATGTAGTGGGTAGATACGCGCCAGCCGTGCCCACACAAAGCTGCGCCAAGAAAAAGTCTTGGCTTCCACTTGGGGGCCATAAACATGGGCCAAAACAAAGCCTGACAAAATGAAGAACAGGTCAACGCCATAATTGCCTGCTTGGACAATGCCAATGGCATCGCGTGGACCGAGATCGAAGCGTTCCCAGAAAAAATAGATTAAGAGCCAGAATGCAGCGACAAAGCGCAAACCCGTTAATGGGCGTATATCTGCGGGATAAAGCATGAAGGGCCTAGCATAGATAATAAGGACGCCCGAAACTAATTCATTAATCTTGTAACTTCGATAAGAAGACTGTGTAAATCAGCCATTGACGTCATTTTGATCTGTCATTGCGCGTCTCACTCGACTTTCGACGCAATTCCTGCAATCACAGCGGCGAACACGAGGCCGCCCGTGAGGGCTGCGAGGCGCATGACCGATGACATTTGACCCAAGCGACGAGTCCCCGCGCAAAAAAGGCGCGCAAGATGCCAAGCCTTGGCAACGCAAGCCGCTGGACGAAGCGCCGCCCCCTGCGGCCCAAATCAGTGCAGAACGCCCCGGTGAGCGGATCGCAAAAGCCTTGGCGCGCGCAGGCCTATGTTCGCGGCGCGAGGCCGAGCGGTGGATTGAAGAAGGCCGCATAACCGTCAATGGCGTGGTGCTGGAAAGCCCGGCCTTTAATGTCACCGCCCAAGACCGGATCGCTGTTGATGGCCGCCCGGTCGACAGCCCAGAACCAACCCGTCTTTGGCGCTATCATAAGCCCGATGGCTTGGTGACCACCCACAAAGACCCGCAGGGCCGCGAAACCGTGTTTGACCATTTGCCTGAGGATTTGCCGCGGGTAATTTCGGTTGGCCGCTTGGATTTAAGCTCTGAGGGCTTGTTACTTCTGACCAATGATGGGGGTCTGGCGCGCTCGCTGGAATTGCCGTCAACTGGCTGGCTCCGGCGCTATCGCGTGCGTGCATTTGGTCGGGTTAGCCAGGAAGAATTGGCAAAGCTGGCCGATGGCATCACCGTGGATGGCATAACCTATGGGCCGATGGAGGCCATTTTGGACCGTGCGGAGACCGCCAATGCCTGGATCACGGTCTCGATCCGCGAGGGCAAGAATCGCGAAGTCCGTCGCGTGCTGGAAGCCATTGGTCTGAAAGTGAACCGCCTGATCCGGGTTTCCTATGGCCCGTTCCAATTGGGCAAAATGCCACCGGGCAGTGTGGAAGAAGTGGCCCCTTCCGCCTTGAAGGAAATGCTGGGCGCTTTGATGCCGGATTTGCCGCCACGCTTTTCCAGCAGACCGGCCCGTCCCGCGCGGCCTGTTGTGGAAGCCCCTGCCCCGGCCAAAACAGGTCGGCGCGGACCAAAACCGCCGCCTAAGTCTGCCAAAACGCGTGTCAGCTTGCTGGAAGAAGAAACCATGCGACGCGAAGCTGGCAAAGCGAAAAGTCGTGCGGCGCATGCAGGCGCGGGCGCATTACCGGCTAAAGGCAAATCCGATTGGGCTGGCAAAGCGAAAGCTGGTCAGAAGAAGCCCTTTGACGTGGGGCACGCCACCAAAGGCAAGCCTCAGCTGGCACCCCGGCGGGCGGGCGATGGGCCAAAGCGCGCCCAAGCTTCCACAAAGCCAAGAAAGCCCAGCAGATAGAGGGCATAAGCAACACCTTCCATCAGGTCCATTTCTGCGGGATTGCCGCCAACGAGGGTTCCAAGCAGAAGGGCGCTCATAAAGTTGTTGGCAACATGGCCCCCAATCGCTGCCTCTAATCCGTTTAGCCGCCAAGCCGAATAGCCAAAGGCAAGGCCCATGGCGAAGGTCACCACATAGGTTGCCCAACCTGGGTGGCCGATATGCAGCATGGAAAAGATCGCAGCCGTTACCAGAACAGAAACAAAGCCATGGGCGATGAAGCGATGGATATGTTGCAAGAGCCAGCCGCGAATATAGACTTCTTCAAACGTGGCTTGCACCAAGGTCCCAATCACATAGACCCCCGCCAATAAGAGCCAATCAGATGGCGAAAATTTCGCGATCCGCTCCTCAAAAGGTCCCATACTTTCCTGAGCAAACGCCGCAGAGGTCAGAAAACTCAAGACGACAATGGCTAAAGCCGCCGCCAAGGCGAGCGGCCACCGAAACCGGCTCTCTCCGGTAAATAAGGTTCGAACAGAGGCCTTCTCAACAAAGTGGCGCCACGCCAACAGGGCAAGAAATGCTGGCCCAAAGCCGCCTACCATCAAACCAAGCGCCCCTAAGGCCTCGTCCTTCGCGGTGAAGTCTTGACCTCTGAGTAGCAACATGCGCGTCAAAGGCTCAAAGGCCAAGGCCAGAATGATCAGCGTGATTTGCCAAACCAGAAATATGCCGATCCCACCCGCAATCGTGCGCCATGTCTTTGACCGGTTCCCCTGCATCAGTTGCAAGAAATGACCCGCCTGACGTGGGGTTGCCGGGGACTCTTCAGACATTAAAAACCTCCTCCGCCGTGCCAAGGGGCTCGGTCGGGACATCAAGCTTAGTGGGTCGCACCACCCGTGCCAAGGCCACGCAATCGACCCGCGCAGCCCCAGCGCGCAACAACGCCGAAGTGCAGGCTTCCAAAGTTGCCCCAGTCGTCATCACATCATCGACCAGAACAAAGCTCTGTCCCCGGACATGCCCCATAACCTGAAACGCCCCCGCTACATTGCGTTTACGACCACGGGCCGACAGCCCATTCTGGCTGGGTGTCTTACGTTTTCGCTGCAATAAGAGGGGGTTATAGGGCCGTGCAGTACGATTGGCTAAGGCTTGGGCCAACCAAGCGGCCTGATTGTAGCCGCGCTGCCAAAGGCGTGACCCATGCAAGGGAACGGGCAAGATTTGGTTGGCCTCCCAGACAAACGGGGCTGCCTCCAACATCCAATTGGCAAAGGCACGCAGCCCATCCTTGCGGCCGCCATGTTTGAGCGACAACACCAAGGGCTTCGATAGATCATCATAGGCCAAGGCAGCCCGTGCGCGATGATAAACCGGTGGCTGCGCAATACAGGCTGGGCATAAGGTTTCGGGCCCAGTGGCTTCTGGCAGGGGAAAGCCGCAGCGGATGCAGCCCGGTCCATACAAAAAGTCGAGACCACGCCATAGGTCTGCTTCCAAGGTTCCAAGGCGGTCAACCCGCGCATCCGATAGCAGCGAACGCGGTGGCCAAATCAGATCAGCAAGTGTAGTTCCGAGACGGTAAAGCCGCTGAGATCGTGCAATCATCCCTCTACCTGTGGTCTTTTTTTCAGAAATAGCGCAAAACTGATCGCCATGGAAAGCCCCAACATAACCCCGTTGTTTGATCGGAAGCTTTTGGCGATCCGGCGTGAGCGCGCTGCGCGTGGGTATCGCTCGGTCGCCTTTTTGAAAGAGCGCGCGGTCGCTGATGTGTGCGAGCGGTTGGACTTTATCAATCGCCGATTTGAACAAGCCCTCGACATCGGCTCTCACGGCGGGTTTCTGGCAGAGGCGATTGCCCGCCACGGGACTCTTCGTGACAAGATCGGCGCGCTTGCCGAATGTGACATCAGCCCCGCCATGCTTAGGCACGGGCCTGGCGCGCCTTTCCTCGCCGATGAAGATCATATGCCCCTCGCCCCCCAAAGCCTGGACTTGATCGTCTCCACACTGGGCCTGCATTGGGTCAATGATGTGCCGGGCTTTATGGCCCAAACCCGCCTTGCGTTACGCCCCGATGGTCTGTTGCTCGTGACCTTTCTGGGCGGGCGGACCTTGCAAGAATTGCGGGCATGCTTGGCAGAGGCAGAGACTGAAACCTATGGCGAGGCGACTGCGCGCGTATCCCCCTTTGCCGATGCCCAAGATGGCGCGCACTTATTGCAGCGGGCGGGTTTTGCTTTACCCGTTGCCGACAGCGATGTGGTGACCGTTCGTTATGCCAATTTGTTTGGCTTGTTCCGAGACATTAAAGCCATGGGGGAAAGCGCAGCCTTTTCTCATAGGCCGAGGCGTCCGTTGACCCGGCGCATCATCGCGCGCGCGGCAGACCTGTATCAAGCCAATCATGCCGATCCAGATGGCAAAGTGCGCGCGACGTTTGAATTAATTACGTTGACGGGCTGGGCACCCCATGAAAGCCAGCAAAAGCCTTTGCCGCGGGGAAGCGCCAAAATGCGCTTGGCAGATGCGCTGGGGACTCGCGAAATCCCCACCGGTGAGAAGCCAATGGGCTAGCGGGCCGCTGCCATCGCCCCAACAATCTGATTGGTAATGCGATCATACATGCCATTGGTGTTGCCACCGACCATTTGCATGGCCGGGATCATCACGATCACCATAAGAGCCGCGATGAGACCATATTCAATTGCGGTTGCCCCACGCTGATTCTTTAGTTTCTTTAAAATCATGACAAGCGACTCTGGTTAAGATGCTCACGTAAAATTGGAACTAAGGGAATATCCGCTTCTGGCATTGGATAGGAGTCCAAAGCCTCTGGCAGCACCCAAGCTAAATTCTGCCCTTCCCGCCCTTGGGGTTCACCCCGCCAATGACGGGTTGTCCAAAGCGGCATCAAAAGATGGAAATCCGCATAGGTATGAGAGGCAAAGGTCAAGGGCTGAAGATCCTCGGGATTGACAGCAAGGCCCAGCTCTTCTGCCAACTCACGGCACAGAGCCGCTTCTGGATTTTCACCAGATTCAATTTTGCCGCCCGGAAACTCCCAGAGCCCAGCAAGACTTTTTCCCTCTGGTCGTTGTGCTAACAACACGGCACCATTCCCATTCACCAAAGCCGCTGCGGCTACCAATAAAAGTCGCATGAGCCCCTACCCACCCCACACATAGGTCACAAATATTAAATAATCCCAATTTTGGGCGATCAAATCCAATATATTAGGACCGATAATCACCATTTATAGAAATATAGCCGTGGGTTAGGTCGCAGGTCCAAACACGGGCGCGGCCGTCTCCCACGCCGACATCCACAAGGATATCGATGAGTTGACCTTTCATGTGGGCATCTACCAAGGCCGCATCATAGGGCACAGCCCCGCCTGCCTTGGCCGTCCATTGACCGCCAAAACGCACGGCCAGACGCTCAATCGCAATTGGTTCGCCGGCTTTACCAACCGCCATGATGACCCGGCCCCAATTGGCATCTTCGCCTGCAATAGCCGTCTTCACCAAGGGCGAATTCGCAATGGCAAACCCGATTGTCCGGGCCGATAGGTCGTCTGCGGCACCTTGCACATCAATCTGGATCAGCTTTTGGGCCCCCTCGCCATCGCGGACGACTTGTAACGCCAGATCATGGAAAACAGTGCGCAGAGCTTCCGACAGTTTAGCTGCCCGCGGGTCCTTCTCCTCTGTAATCGGGGCTGCTCCGCTGGCACCGGTTGCAAAGACCAACAGGGTGTCTGAGGTCGATGTATCGCTATCAACTGTGATGGCGTTGAAGGTCGTCTCGACATGGGCAGAGACCATGGTTTGCAAGATAGTGGGTGCGACAGCGGCATCGGTGAAGATGAAAACCAGCATGGTCGCCATATTGGGTGCAATCATGCCCGAGCCTTTGGCCAGGCCTACCAAATTCACACGCGTGCCATCTAAGTCGAGCGTGGTGCCAGCCCCTTTTGGGAAGGTATCGGTTGTGGAAAACGCGCGCGCGAGACTTTCCCAATCCGGTGCGGCCAAGGCCTCAAACGCGTTCGGCAAGGCGTCTGCCACCTTTTGTGCCGGCAAGGGCACGCCGATCACGCCGGTCGCGGCTAGAAAAACCTCATGCGGCTCACAGCCAACAAGGCGGCAGGTTTCAGCCACCGTTGCTGCATTTTTGGCAAGGCCTGCAGGCCCCGTAAATGCATTCGAATTGCCGGCATTGACCACAAGCGCCCGCGCCTGCCCCTTCTTTACCTGAGTTGCGCACCATTCGACGTCGGCAGAGCGGGTTGTGCTGCGGGTAAAGGCACCGGCAACGCTGGCCCCATCGGGAAAAACCACCGTCAAAAGATCATTGCGCGTGCCGCCATAGAGCCCAATACGGCTGGCCGATGCGCGCATGCCAGCAACAGGCGGCAGGGTTGGAAAGGCAGCAGGGGCGAGCGGGGAGATAGGCAGATCTTTCATGCAAATCGCTCTAACCGCAGCCTCCCCACAAGTCGACACGTTTTCGCGTTTGACCTCAAGCTAGATTCAGGGCGAGAAGGCGGCATGCGACACGAAAAATCTGCCCGACTTGTTGAACTCGCCCGTCATTTGGCCGCAACCACCTATGGCCTAACCTTGGATGAAATGGCCGAGAAGTTAGATGTGAAGCGCCGCACCATCGAACGTATGCGCGATCAATTGGTGATGATGTATCCCGATTTAGAGGAGATTTCCGATCCTCCAACCAAAAGATGGCGTCTGCCGAAGGGTTTAGATAGCTTTACTTTGGCCCCTACCAGCGAAGAATTGGCAGCCCTGACCACTGGCCAAAAACAGCTAGAGCGCACCAATCCGCAAGCAGCTGGCGCTTTGGCGAGCCTTGAGACCAAAATGCTCTCCGCGCTCAAATCCAATGTGAAGCGCCGCTTGGCCACCGATATTGAAGCCTTGATGCAAGCTGAAGCCATCGCCGTTCAACCTGGACCGCGGGCGAGCGTGGATAAAGACGTTCTGCAAGTGCTGCGCGATGCGCTTTTGGCCCTCAAGCAAGTGCGGGTTCATTATAGCGGTGGCTCAGGTGGTCCACGCCAGCGCGATCTCATCCCCTATGGTATTTTATTTGGTGGCGAGGCCTATTTAATCGCGCGCGAAGCCCATATGGACGAGGCCATAGCGCCGCGGATGTGGCGGATCGACAGAATGGGCCAGCCCATCATGCTTGATCTGCCAGGGGGTGCGCCCGATGGCTTTGATCTTCAGGCCTATTCAGAACGGTCTTTCGGGGTTTATCAGGAAGAAACCGTCGATGTTTGTCTACGCGTGTTTCCCGACTTTGCCGATGAAGCAAGCCGTTGGGTGTTTCATCCCAAGCAAGTATTTGAGCGTCAGGCCGATGGGGCCCTTTTGGTCCATCTTCATGGCGGTGGCTTGAACGAACTGGCTTGGAGCTTGTTCCGCTGGGGTGGCAAACTTGAAATCCTTGAGCCACCGGCTTTGAAGCGGGCCATGGCCAATGCCCTAGAGCTTGCGGGCACCATGATAAAATCCTGACGGACCTTTAATCCCCT
The DNA here is from genome assembly GCF_020253525.1 of Aquidulcibacter sp. GTDB lineage: Bacteria > Pseudomonadota > Alphaproteobacteria > Caulobacterales > Aquidulcibacteraceae > Aquidulcibacter. The sequence goes on along the minus strand of NZ_JADCBK010000090.1, from coordinate 9,844 downwards.
CACTGTTTGTTGCATTTCCTTGGCCGATCAAAACACATTAAAGAGCGCCCATGACAACGCCACCCTCCGCCTCGAAGCTTCCAGCGGCTGCTCCAGCCCCTATTTGGGGTATCGTGCTGATCCTTGTGATCCTTTGCTTGGATCAAGCCAGCAAATATTGGGTATTGAACCATCTTGACCTGTTGACGATCGGCAAGATTGAAATCTCCCCCATCTTTGATCTGACCATGGTATGGAATTACGGGGTCAGTTTTGGTGCGCTGAAAGCCCATGCGGACTGGCAACGTTGGGGCTTGGTGATCATGTCTGGCGTGATCGCCACTATCTTTGCGGTTTGGCTGTTCAAAGCCCAACGCAGACAGACCTTTATCGCTTTGGCCTTGGTGATTGGCGGGGCGATTGGCAATTTGATCGACCGGGTTCGATTCGGTGCGGTCGCAGATTTCTTGGACTTTTCGGGCTTCTTTTTTCCTTGGGTCTTCAATGTGGCCGATGCAGCGATTACAATTGGCGCGATCTTGTTGGCCATTGATATGCTGATGAACCCTGACGATACGCCACAATCGAAACAAAATTCTGGCTCAAAAAGCCAGTAACCGCGTGAGTCTGGGCCACTAGCGGCGTGAACATCTGGACCTTCAGGCAAGCTTGCGTCTATGAAGGTCTCGCGTGGACGGTATGAGAGATATGGAGCGATGCTGTGAAGAAATCCTATTCTAGCCTAATGGCAGTCACTGGTTTGGCCGTCATCGCTTTGGGCGGATGCACCAGCGTACGCCAAGCCTTGGGCAGCGAGAAAACCGCGCCTGATGAATTCCGCGTCGTCTCCAAAGCGCCCTTGGTTGTCCCTCCCGAATTTAATCTGCGCCCACCCCGCCCCGGTGAAGCCCGTCCGATGGAATTGCGCGCTGACTTGCAGGCCCGCAGCGCTGTGTTTGGCGTGCAACTTGGCGCGACTGCCTCTGAGGGTGAGCGTCTTTTGGTCGAGAAAGCAGGCGGCACCAATGCAGACCCCCGCATTCGCGCCGTGATTGATGAAGAAACCGGCGGCGTCGCGCGCAAACCCACCAGTTTGTCCGACCGGATTATGGGCTTGGTCGCCCCGACGCCAACCCAGCCGGCTGACCCATTGATGGCCGAGGCCGAGGCGGAGCGTTTGCGTCTTGAGAAATCTGCCATTCGCAACGCAACCGGTGGTCAACCCGTCAGCATCCAGCAGAATAGGCCGCGTGGCTTCAAACTGCCGGGCATGTAGGCCAAACCAACTGGCAAAGACCGCGTCTGTTTGCAGCATCATCTGGTCGACTCAGGCCAGAAAGCGCATGGTCGTGCCATGACTATTGCCCGCCTTCCCCCAGATGCCATAAACCAGATCGCCGCGGGCGAAGTGATTGAGCGCCCCGCTGCGGCGGTTAAAGAGCTTGTAGAAAACGCCCTCGATGCGGGGGCAACCTCCATTCGCATTCTCGCCGAGGAGGGCGGGATAAACCGGCTTTTGGTGGAAGACGATGGGTGCGGCATCCCACGGGATCAATTGAGCTTGGCGGTGGAACGTCACGCAACCTCCAAACTCGCCCCCGATGCAAACGGGCATTTAGACTTGCTCAACATCGTCACCATGGGCTTTCGCGGCGAAGCTTTGCCCTCGATTGGGGCCATTGCCCGCTTAGCTATCACCTCGCGTGCCAAGGACGCAGACCAAGCTTGGACTTTGCGGGTAGAAGGTGGTGTTCAAGAAGGGCCCATGCCTGCACCTTGGCCCAATCATCGATCGGGTACTCGGGTGGAAGTGCGCGACCTATTTTTCGCAACCCCTGCCCGCTTGAATTTTATGAAGTCGGCGCGATCAGAAAGCTTGGCCATTTCCGACATGGTCAAGCGCTTGGCCTTATCGCGGCCAGACGTGGCCTTTACCCTCGACCTCGATGGACGGACCGCGCTGAAAGTCGTGCCGGAGGGGGGGGATGCGGCTAGCCAAAGGTCTGCCCGCGTGGCAGCTATTTTGGGCCGTGATGCGGCCGCCGATGCGTTGGTGATTGATACTGAGCGCGCCGAAGTGCGCCTAACGGGCCTAGCAGGCCTGCCTACCGCCGCGCGCGGCGATGCCCGCCATCAGCATTTGTTCGTCAATGGCAGGCCGGTGAAAGACCCACTTCTGAAGGGGGCAGCGCGGGCCGCCTATCAAGATGTTTTGGCCCGCGACCGCCATCCGGTTCTGGCACTTTTCCTCGAAATGGACCCGAAACTGGTCGATGTGAACGTGCACCCGGCCAAAACCGAGGTACGATTCCGTGACCCTGCCTTGGTACGCGGGCTGGTGATCGGCGCACTACGCCATGCTTTGGGGTCCAGTGGGATTCGAAGCCCGCAAGCCTTGGGTCAGGCCACTTTGGGGGCACTGGGGGCCCAAACGGGGTTTGGCACGCCGTGGTCACGCGGTGGTGGGGGCGGGAGTATAAGCCCGTACCGGCCAAGCCACCTGCCCTATCAGCCGCCCGCTGGGGCGATTGAAGCTGGGCGTGAAGCAGGCTCACTTTTGGCGGGTTTTGCCGAACCCATGGCGCGCGCCAGTCATGACGTGCCCCCCGATGTGGGCACGCCACGAGAGGAAGAAACGTCCTATCCATTAGGGGCAGCCAAAGCCCAACTGCACGCGACCTATGTTATTGCCGAGACGTCGGATGGCCTTGTGATTGTCGACCAGCATGCCGCCCATGAGCGCTTGACCTTAGAGCGCATGAAGGCGGCAATGGAAGGCCAAGGCATTGCGCGTCAACCCAGCCTGATCCCCGAAATCGTTGAAATGGATGAAGCCGATTGCGAGCGCCTTGTGGCGCGGGCAGAAGAATTTGCCCGCTTTGGTCTGGGAATTGAGAACTTCGGCCGTGGGGCGATTGCGGTCACCGAAACGCCCGCCATTCTGGGCAAGGTGAATACGCAAAAATTACTACAAGATTTGGCCGATGATTTGGCCGCCTATGATGAAGGCCTCTCCCTCAAAGAGCGGATTGATGAAGTGCTGGCGACTATGGCGTGCCACGGCTCAGTCCGCGCGGGTCGCCACTTGAGCGGCGATGAAATGAACTTCTTATTGCGCGAAATGGAACGCACCCCGCGCGCGGGACAATGCAACCATGGCAGACCAACCTTTGTGAAACTATCGCTGACCGATATTGAGCGCTTGTTCGGCAGGAAATAGTCGCCTTGGCGGTGCGTGTTTCGATGCATCCCCCCCTCGACCTATTGGGCAAGCAGGACTAGACAGGATCCATCTGCCGAGGGCGCTTTTCGCTTTTGCAATCCTAGCTTATGAGGCCTTTATGGCGCATTTTTCGATGCAGTTCGGGCGCACCGAACACGGCAAAACCTATAAAGAGCGGCCCAGCGTTTACGGCCTTTGCACCCGCAATGATGAGAAGATTGCCCTCGTCAAAGTCGGCACCTCCCAGAGTTTCCACTATGATTTGCCAGGCGGCGGCGTTGAGTCGGGCGAGAGTGATGCTGAAGCAGTTGTGCGCGAGTTTGACGAAGAAACCGGCCTGACGGTGTGGCCTGTTCGCCAATTATGCCGCGCGGGGCAATTCTGGATCAATGACGGGGTGCCAACCAATTCGCTCTGTGCCTTTTTCGAAGTGGAACTGACCTCGACCGAAGGCACGCCGATTGAGCCAGACCATGAATTGGTTTGGGTGACGATTGATGACGCGATGAAAAAGGTCCGCCATGATGCCCATAGCTGGGCGATCCTCTTGTGGGTGCGCGAGCGATTGATCGGCGCACGGGGGCGGCGCTAGCATGTTGTTTGGGCTCTATGAACGCTTTGTTCTGCCGCGCTTTATTGGCTGTGCCTGTGGCGCAAAACCCATCGCTAAGCAAAGGGCCAAACTAATCCCGCGTGCCACAGGCGTTGTTGTCGATATGGGCTTTGGCTCGGGCACGAATCTGCCGTTTCTAGACGCCAGCAAGGTTGAAAAAGTCATTGCCGTTGAACCATCCGCCAGCATGCTCGCTTGGAAGCGCGCCGAGCGGCGGACTGACATTGTGGTCGAAGAAATTGTCGCTGGGGCAGAGGCCACGGGCCTACCAGACGCCTGCGCCGATACGATCCTGTTCACCTATGCGCTCTGTACGATCCCTGACTATGCTGGGGCTTTGGCTGAAGCCAAGCGCCTTCTAAAGCCCGGCGGTCAAATCCTCTTCTGCGAACATGGCCTCGCCCCAGATGCCGAAGTGGCCCGCTTGCAAAAGCGGATCGAGCCTATTTGGAAGGCGATTGCAGGGGGTTGTCACCTCACCCGGGATACGCAAACTATGCTGCAAAGCAGCGGCTTTGTGTGCAATGAAATCAACGACATGTATTTGCCAAACACCCCGCGCTTTGCGGGCTATAATGTCTGGGGGCGTGCCACTTCATGAGTCCCGATAGTCCACCACCCCGCGCGCCTTTCACCAAGCGCCACCTCTTACAAATCGGCGATCTCAACCGTCTAGAGGCCTTGGAACTGATTGAGCGTGCCGAAGTCTTTTTGCCCTTCACCCAGGCGCGCGAAAAGAAATTGTCGACTTTAAAGGGCCGCACCCTCGTCAATCTCTTTTTCGAGAACTCAACCCGCACGCAAGCCTCGTTTGAGCTTGCCGGAAAGCGCATGAGTGCAGATACCGTCAATATGGCGGTCAAAAGCTCCTCCGTCTCCAAGGGGGAGACGCTGTTGGATACGGCGGCGACCTTAAACGCCATGGGGCCAGATATTCTGGTTTTGCGCCATGCAGCCTCTGGTGCCGCCCAATTGTTGGCGCGCAAAGTCAGTTGTTCGGTCATTAATGCCGGCGATGGCACGCATGAACACCCCACCCAAGCCTTGCTAGATGCCCTAACACTGAAGCGCTCCTTTGGTCATATCGAAGGCTTGGTGGTCGCGATTTGCGGTGATGTGCTGCATTCGCGTGTTGCCCGCTCCAACGTTATTCTCCTCTCCATGCTGGGCGCACGCGTCCGCCTGATCGCGCCCCCGACCCTGATGCCCGCTGATGTCGACCGTTGGGGCTGTGAGATTTACCACTCGATGCTCGAAGGACTTGCCGGAGTGGATGTGGTGATGATGCTGCGCTTGCAGCTGGAGCGGATGGATGGAGCTTATGTGCCCTCAGCACGGGAATATTTCCGCTTCTACGGCCTCGATGCCCGCAAGCTGGCCGTGGCGGCCCCGCATGTGAAAGTGATGCATCCAGGCCCCATGAACCGTGGGGTTGAGATCGATTCTGATATTGCCGATGACCCGCGCGTCTCGCTGATCGTCGACCAAGTGGAATCAGGGGTTGCTGTCCGCATGGCTGTGCTCGAAGCCCTTGCCAGCCATGGGGCCAATGAGGAGGCCTATGATGACTGAGCCCCTGCATCATTTTATCAATGCCCGTTTGGTAGACCCCGCAAGCCAATTTGATGGTCCAGGCGAGGTGCTTGTCCAAGGTGATCTGATCCTTGCCAGCGGACCTCAGGTGGCCGCGCCTTCCAACGCCATCACCCTGAATTGCGACGGCCACGCCTTAATGCCCGGCCTCATCGATTTGCATGTCTCTACCGGAGAGCCGGGCGAAGAGCAGCGCGAAAGCCTCAGCACGGCTGGCAAGGCTGCTGTGGCCGGTGGGGTTACCACCATGGTGCTGCAACCCGATACCCAGACCGTGATTGATGATGCCGCTTTGGTGGACTTCATCACCCGCCGCGGTCGTGACCGCTCGCTTGCACGTGTTTTGGCGGCGGGGGCTCTGACCGTTGGCCTCAAGGGCGAGCGCATCGCTGAGCTTGGCTTGATGGCGGATGCCGGTGCGGTGATGTTCACCAATAGTGACCGCCCGATTGTCAGCACGCGGACTATGCAGCGCTGCATGTCATATGCTTCTGCCTTTGATGCACTGGTGGCTTCACGGCCACAAGATGCCTTCTTAAGCGAAGGCGGCATGATGAATATGGGCGAGCTTTCTTCCCGCCTTGGACTTGCAGGCATTTCCAGTGCAGCCGAAACCATCGCCGCCAATCGCGATATTCAATTGGCGGAATTGACCGGCGCGAAGCTTCTTCTCGACATGATTTCGTCTGAAGCCACCCTGCCGCGCATCGCCGCAGCCAAAGCGCAAGGCTTGGATGTCACCGCCTCGGTTAGCGTGCACCATTTGAACTTAAACGAAAATGATCTGGGCGATTACCGCACTTTTGCCAAGCTTTCCCCGCCCTTGCGTGGGGAGCAAGACCGCTTAGCCTTGATCGAAGGGGTAAAGTCTGGGATTGTGGACGTAATTGTCTCAGGCCATGACCCACGCCCTGCGGAAGAAAAGCGCCTGCCCTTTGATGAAGCCGCCTTTGGGGCCAGCGCGCTTGAAACCCTTCTGCCTGCCGCCCTCAGCCTCTATCATGAAGGCTTGATTGAGCTTTTGGACCTGATCCGGGCCATGACCTCCGCGCCTGCCCAGATTCTTGGTCTGCCACAGGGCCGGATTGCGGCTGGGGCTCCCGCCGACTTGATTTTGGTAGATTTGGGCTTCCCAATTCGCTTTGACGCCAGCCGCATGGTCTCGAAATCGCGCAATTCCCCCTATGATGGGCGGACCTTGCAAGGTAAGGTCTTGTCGACTTGGGTAGCGGGCAAAAAAGTTTTCAGTGCCCTCGACTAGGCGCACGCAGGTTCTAAACGTCTTGGGGGGACTATGGATTATCTGATTGCGATCGTGGGGGGCTATCTATTGGGCTCCATCCCATTTGGGCTTCTCCTGACCCGTTTGGCAGGTCTTGGCGATATTCGCCAAGTCGGTTCGGGCAATATTGGCGCAACCAATGTATTGCGCACGGGGCGCAAGGATGTTGCCCTAGCCACCCTTTTCTTGGATGCCGCCAAAGCCGCACTCGCGCTGATCCTGGCGCGGGAGTATTTATCGCAAGATGCTGGCTATATTGCCGGTGCAGCCGCCCTATTGGGGCATTGTTTTCCAATCTGGTTGAAATTTAATGGCGGCAAAGGGGTTGCAACTTTCTTTGGCACCTTGTTGATTGGCATTTGGCCGGTTGGTACCTTAGCTGCGGCCCTGTGGTTAGCCACAGCCTTTGTGTTTCGGTATTCGTCATTAGGTGCGTTGGTGGCGTCTGCTGCCGCGCCACTCATTGCAGTGGCATTTCATGCCAGCCCCATCGGGGTTGGGGCAACGCTTTTCATGTCTGTATTGGTGTGGATCCGGCACCGCGAAAATCTCGCCCGTCTGATCAAAGGTGAAGAGCCCAAAATTGGCAAAAAATAGAGATGCAAACCCAGCATGTGCTGAGCGATAAAGAAAGACGGGATTGGGTAAGATTAGCGCGCAGTGAGGGAATAGGTCCGGTCAGTTTTTTTGGCCTCCTCTCCCGCTATGGACAGGTCAGCGCCGTGCTCTCGGCCCTGCCCGACTTGGTCAAGCAAGCGCGCGGCAAGCCAATCCACCTCATCACAGCCGACCAAGCTGAAGACGAAATCGCCGCCACACAAGCGCTCGGCGGCCAGATCCTTGCGGCATGTGAGCCTGCTTTCCCGATTGGACTGGCTGCCCTGACCCCACCGCCGCCTGTAATCAGCGTCCTTGGACAAACAGGCCTGTTGCACAAACCAATGGTGGGGATCGTCGGTGCCCGCAATGCGTCGGCGGCAGGCTTACGTCTGGCACGCGAATTTGCCACAGGCCTTGGACAGGCAGGCTATGTCATTGTCTCAGGTCTGGCTCGCGGGATTGATGGGGCCGCCCATAGTGCCAGCCTTACCTCAGGCACAATAGCGGTCTTGGCCGGTGGCCTTGACCATATTTATCCGCCCGAACATGAAAGCCTCTATCACGAGATTGCCGCGCGCGGGCTCTTGGTTTCTGAAAGCCCACTTTATGCCACCGTCCATGCGCGCGACTTTCCACGACGCAATCGGATCATCTCGGGCCTCAGCCAAGGTATCGTAGTGATGGAGGCAGAAGCCCGCTCAGGATCTCTCATCACGGCCCGTTTGGCAGCTGAACAAGGTCGCGATGTGATGGCGGTGCCGGGCTCTCCCCTCGACCCCAGGGCTGCAGGGCCAAATAGCCTTATAAGGGATGGGGCCCATTTGGTGGCCAATGTGCAAGATGTCCTCACCTGCTTACAGGGTGGAGCGGGGCTTAAGGAGAATAAGCCTATCGGCTATACGCACGAAGAAACCGGCCTTAATCTCACACAGGCCGACATCGACCGCATCGCTGCCCTCTTGTCGCCGGTCCCGGTTAGCTTGGCGGATTTAGCAACCGACTCAGGCCTGCCTTGGCGCACTTTGGCAGCCATTGTGGTCGAGCTTGAGCTTGACGGACGGGCAATTATCCAGCCCGGCGGTTTGGTTTCAGCCCCAGTTTAGCCAAGCGATCGCGTTCTTTGGCGCGACGAGCCTCTGATGCGGCAGCCCGCAAACAAGCCGCCACCGCTTCTAAATCGTGATCTTCACTCAATTGCTCCAGCTCTTGGGCAAGGTTGCGAATGAAGTCAGCCACCGCGATCCGATCGGTGGGAGAGGCAGTTGAAACAGGATTTTGCGCGGTGGACATGGTTCACCCTATAATGGCCTGAACGGTGTGACTATATTTCTAGTTGTATCACGCAAGGGTCACACGTCAAGATGCATTACACTTAGATTTGCGGAAAGCCATTGACATTACGCCCGTTGCGAACCCACTTCCGCCCGTGAGGTTCTGCATTTGCAGAGGCCCTTTCAAAGTCTGATAAGCCAAACATGCATCTCGTAGTCGTTGAATCACCGGCCAAGGCCAAAACCATCAACAAATATTTGGGGACCAATTATGATGTGGTCGCCAGTTTTGGTCACGTGCGCGATTTGCCATCCAAGGATGGCTCGGTCCGCCCCGATGAAGACTTTGCGATGGTGTGGGAGGCCGACAGCAAGGGGGCGGCGCGCATTCGCGACATTGCTGAGCGGGTCAAGAAAGCCGATAGTCTGATCCTTGCCACCGACCCCGATCGGGAAGGCGAAGCCATTTCTTGGCATCTCTTGGAAGCGCTGAAATCGCGCAAAGTCCTCAAAGACAAAGCGGTCTCGCGGGTCACGTTTAATGCGATCACCAAGGATTCAGTTTTGGCCGCGATGGCCAATCCGCGCCAGATTGATCAGGAATTGGTCGATGCGTATCTGGCACGCCGCGCGCTCGATTATTTGGTGGGCTTCAATCTATCCCCTGTCCTGTGGCGGAAACTGCCAGGCTCGCGCTCTGCTGGTCGGGTGCAATCGGTCGCGCTGCGCTTGGTTGTTGAGCGCGAGATGGAGATTGAGCGCTTTAAGGCGCGTGAATATTGGACGGTGACGGCCCAAGCCAAAGCGCAAATCGGTGCCGCTTTTGAGGCGCGCCTTGTTAGCCTTGATGGCAAGAAACTCGACAAATTTGATTTGCCAGATGCCGCCTCTGCAGAAGCTGCCAAAGCTGCGACCATGGCTGGTAGCTACACAGTGGCAAGCCTAGAGGCCAAGCCGCTTAAGCGCTCACCCGCGCCGCCATTCACCACCTCAACCCTGCAGCAGGAAGCCAGCCGCAAATTGGGCTTTAATGCACAACGGACCATGCAAGTGGCCCAGAAGCTCTATGAGGGCGTTGATATTGGCGGCGAAACGGTTGGCCTCATCACCTATATGCGAACCGATGGCGTCGCGATGGATCAGGCCGCAATTATGCAATGTCGGGCTGTGATTGGTGACCGATTTGGCAGCGAGTATGTTCCCGAAAAACCTCGCTATTACAGCTCGAAAGCTAAGAATGCTCAAGAAGCACATGAAGCGATCCGGCCCACTGACCCCAATCG
>NZ_JADCBK010000009.1 GCF_020253525.1 Aquidulcibacter sp. | reverse complement strand
CCCTTAAACCCGCCTAATCTTGTGACTGCCCCACCTGCCAAGGCGGGTTGAGCTTAGTGTTGACGGCATAAAGCAACCAAATTTCACGAGCATCTGGGCCGAGGAGAATCGCAGCGCACGAAACCCCCATGTGGCAGGGCGTGCCCTGATGAGCAAAGGGACAGGGCTTGCCTGCCGTAGCCGTCTAGACTGGCATGGGAGCGGCAAGCATGGGCGTCGTCCACGCGTAGTGCGAGCCCAAGCGCCTCCCAAAAAGGCTTTTGGCCGTGCAATATCGGCAACCAGCAGGCCAATATGGGATAGGAACATATTTATTCAGCAGCAGGCGGGTCTAAAGCTGCCACCCACTGTTGAGTTCTTTTCATCTTTCCCCTATAGCCCCGCCTTCATGAAATCTCATGCGCCGCCTGCATCATGTAGGCGGCGCAGTTTTTACACACCAACGAACGGAGACCGGGGATGACCGGCATCGTGATCAATGTTGAAGTGCGGGAACGCACTGGTACCGGTGGCGCTCGCCAGACCCGCCGTGAAGGCCTTGTGCCCGGCATCCTTTATGGCGGCAACAAAGAGCCTGTGGCGATTGCCGCTTCCAGCAAGGAATTGCTGAAGGCGATCCGCTCTGGCAAATTCTTGGCCCACATGGTTGATTTGCACCACAGCGGCGAAAGCCAGCCTGTGATCCCACGCGACGTGCAGTGGGACCCCATCACCGACATGCCTGTCCACTTTGACCTGTATCGGGTTGAAGAAGGCTCGGTGATCTCGGTGGATGTGCCTGTGCACTTCCTGAACCAAGACACCTGCCCCGGCATCAAAAAGGGCGGCACGCTGAACGTCGTTCGCCACACCGTGGCTCTGGACGTCCCAGCTGGCAAAATCCCAGAAGAATTGGTTGTCGACTTGGCTGGCCGCGACATTGGCGATGTGATCCACATCTCGGCCGTTCGCATGCCAGACGGCGCACGCCCAAGCATCCGCGACCGCGACTTCACCGTTGCGACCATCATTGGCCGCGGTGGCAAGCAAGACGAAGCAACCGAAGAAGCATAAGCCTTTTTGGATGTTTGTGATAAAAGCCCCGGCATCGTCCGGGGCTTTTTTATTGTGATCATGGGGTGATCAGATGTTTCTATTGGTTGGGCTCGGCAATCCCGGTGCCAAATATGCCAAGAACCGGCACAATATCGGCTTTATGGCCGTGGATGAGATTGCGCGGCGCTATCAATTTGGGGCCGAACGCAGCCGCCTCCAAGGTTTGGCGCGCGAAGGCATGATTGAGACTGAGGCAGGCCCGCAGAAAGCCATCATCGTTAAACCCCAGACCTTTATGAATGAAAGTGGCCGTTGTGTGGGTGGCTTTATGACCTTCCATAAAATCCCCATCGCGAAAGTCATTGTGTTTTATGACGAAGTCGAACTCGCGCCGGGCAAGTGTCGGGTCAAGATTGGCGGCGGCACAGCAGGCCATAATGGGTTGCGGTCTATCGTGGCCCAATCGGGTTCTGACTTCAAACGCGTCCGCTTAGGCGTTGGCCATCCCGGGCGCGAAAAAATGTTGAGCCATGTGCTCGATGATTTCTCAAGCGCCGAAATGGTCTGGGTCGACAGCCTATGCGATGCCGTTGCCCGCACGACCCCCCTCTTATTAGAGGCCAAGCACGACCACTTCCAAACAGAAGTCTCCAAACTCTCCCCTGCCCCACCGATTCCAGCTTGGCTGCGCGGTGGTTCGGGTGATGGGAACTAGGCGCACGCATAAGGCGCACAGACCACGTCTTGCAGGATAAAACCTAGGTTGTATGAGTCTCCTATCCCATACTTGAGGATAGCGAGCCCAATGCCCATTCTGATTCTTTCTTTTGTTATTCAGGTCACTTTGATCATTCACGTCCTGCGAACAGGGCGGCCCTTTTGGTGGATCTTCTTCATTCTGTTTGCGCCCGGTATCGGCTCGGCCGTTTATATCTTGCTTGAGATCCTGCCCAATACAGGGCTTTTTTCAACCATGCGCAAAGCTGAGCGCAAAGTAAGTCACGCTTTAGACCCGACGCGGGAATTGCGGGCGGCGCAAGAAGCCTTTGACCTGACACCCACTATGGGCAACCGCCTACGTCTGGCCCAAGCCAGTGCCGAAATTGGCGACTTTGCCAATGCCGAACGGCTTTATCGGGACTGTCTTGAAGGCCAATTTGTCGACGACCATGCCGCCCTTTTGGGCCATGCCCGCGCCCTTGTAGACCTTGGCCGCCACCAAGAAGCTTTAGACCGCATCAACCACTTGCGGGATTTGGGCCATGAGGGGGCCGCAGAAGCCCTTGTCTTTGCACGCGCGGCAGAAGCCTTGGGGCAGAATGAGGAGGCAGAAGAGGCCTATGCCTTTGCAGCACCGCGCATCCCAACACTGGAAGCCCATGCCCGCTATATTCGTTTTCTGCGCCACAATGGCAAAGACGTGGACGCCACGCGTGAGTTACAGGAATTCGATGTGCGCCTGTCGCGCGTACCGCGCCATTTCCAATCAGATGCGCGCAAGTGGCGGACCTTGGCGGTTGCGTAAGCCCTGCCATTGATGGGTGCTTTTGGGCGGCAAACTGTCTAAGACACGGCACGCTTTTCTCGCGCACTCATGGCGCGCGCCACCTTAGTTACGAAAGACCTCCATCATGGGATTCAAATGCGGCATCGTGGGCCTGCCCAATGTTGGCAAGTCCACATTGTTTAATGCTCTCACCAAGACGGCCGCCGCACAGGCTGCCAATTATCCCTTCTGCACGATTGAACCCAATGTGGGCGAAGTGGCGGTACCAGAGCCACGCCTGAACGCTTTGGCGGCCATTGCAGGCTCTAAAGAAATCATCCCTGCGCGCATGAATTTCGTTGATATTGCAGGCCTTGTGCGCGGCGCGTCCAAGGGCGAAGGCTTGGGCAATCAGTTTCTGGCTAATATTCGCGAATGCGATGCCATCACCTATGTAACCCGCTGTTTTGTCGATGAGGACATCACCCATGTCGAAGGCCGCATCGACCCCCTCGCCGATCTGGAAACGGTAGAAACCGAACTGATGCTTGCCGATTTGGAAAGCTTGGAAAAGCGCATCCCCAATCTGGAAAAGAAGGCCAAGCAAAGCGACAAAGACGCTAAATTGACGTTGGAACTGTGTCTTGAAGCCAAAAAGCTGTTGGATGAAGGCAAGCCCGCCCGCCTGTTTGTGCCGACCAAGGAAGACCAAAAAGCCTATGACATGTTGCAATTGCTGACGGCAAAGCCTGTCCTTTATGTCTGCAATGTGGATGAAGCCTCGGCTGCGACCGGCAATGAATATTCGGCCAAAGTCGAAGCCTATGCCCAAGCCCATAAAGCCACAGCCGTTGTCATTTGCGCGCAAATGGAGGCCGAGCTTGCGGCCCTTGATGATGAAGAGGCCGCAGAATATCTCGAAGCCGCTGGCCTTGATGAGCCTGGCCTCAATAAGCTGATCCGCTCAGGCTATAGCCTGTTGGGCCTGCAAACCTATTTCACCGTCGGCCCAAAAGAGGCACGCGCCTGGACCATCCATCGTGGTTGGACGGCCCCTAAGTCGGCTGGTGTCATCCATGGCGATTTTGAAAAGGGCTTCATCCGCGCCGAGACCATCGCCTATGATGATTATGTCGCCTTCAAGGGCGAAACTGGCGCGAAAGAAGCGGGTAAAATGCGCCTAGAAGGCAAGGAATATGTGGTGAAGGACGGCGATGTGATGCATTTCCGCTTCACGTCCTAACGCACCGCTTGGCGGGCTCGATCTGCGGCAATCGCGGCGACCAATACGTCGCGCCACACCCGATACCCCGCTTCGGACGGGTGCAGCCCGTCATAGAATAAGGCGCTATTCTGGCTTCCTTCTGGCGTGAGGAAATGGGGATAGAGATCAACAAAGGTTAGATAGGCCCTTTGCTGATCCTGTTCGGCAAAGGCTTTCAGTGCGCGATTGACCGGGATCACAATATTGCGGGTGCGCGCCACTTCTTGAGTCGGCATCAAGGATTGCAGAATGATCCGGGCCTTGGGTTGGCGGGCATGGACGCTGGCGACCAGCGCCTTCACCCCTGCGACAATGCTGGCATCGGCTGGGGTTTCACTCGCCCAAGAATTATTGATCCCGGCCAGAATGACCACATAATCTGGCTTCAATTCCTTATGATCCAATTGGCCAAGGCCGCCTTGGGCCTTGGGCTGAATGCGGTACAGCATATGCTCAAGTCGGTCGCCAGAAATGCCCAGATTGATCGCCTTGAGGGCCGGATCTTGGCCTGCAAAAGTCGCATCCCAAACCGCCCGGCCATTCGTAACGCCTGGGAACCACAAATTCTCGCCCATCAGGAAAAAGTCGGTGATGGAATCGCCCAAGAACACAAGCCGATAGCTCGACAAGGCTTGTTTATCTGCCAATTCCGCTTCCATGGAGGCTAAGCGGGCTTGCCAATATTCAACCCGGGCTTGCGGCGCCTCTGCCTTGAATTGAGCTTGGCTATCGCGGGGAAAAACCAATAATAGCAGCGGGATACACAGGACAGCAAAGAAGCGGACGAAACGAAATTGGCGGCGAGTGCCGGCAGGATCTGTCAAAATGTTATCCCTTTTATCGGGCTAGCCCCGATACACATTGGTTTGACCACCAACGAGGTTTGAGAGCAATTGTAGCTCTACCTCACGGCGGCGATAGTCAACCACCAAAGTCTCAACTTGGCTTAGAATATCCATCCCCACCAGCATGGCGGGGGTGTTTTCAAGGCCCCAAAGCTTAAACACCGGCGCATCAGCCGCCACTACGGTTAAGCGGCGAATATTAAGGCCGATGAGGTTAAACTCTGGCAGATTGGCCCAAACGCCGTTGAGCTGTTGGTTGGTGACCCCCAATATCACGGGGGCTTCTTCGGGGCGGGTCCGCCGTCTGGCGCGCGCGCTGAGCGCGTTCAGCATGGCCATATTGACGATGGTGGTATCTCCGCCCGTGTCCAAAATACATTTAGAGCGCAGATTGCCCACCCGCCCCTCTGCCTCAATCAACAAACCATGGCGCAATTTGACGCCAACCGATATGGGCAGTCTTCGTGGTCGCCGCGAGGTCGCAGGTTCCAGATCGACCGTTTTGCGGCTGAAATTAAACCGCACCCGCCGATTGGCAAACATGTCCATGCCAAGGATGCCATCCAGCTTGTCTAAGGCGGGGGCGTCGATAATGGCGACCGTGAGGTTGTTAGAAACACTCCGCCCGGTTTCAATCTGGGCGATTTTGGCAAAATGGGCCTGACTAGAGCCTGTGACACCATGGACGGTGCGCATCGGCAATTCAGCCAGTTCTAAAGCCTTAGCGACCCGCGGACTTAAGACAGACGTGTTAGAGCCGGTATCGACAACAAATTTGAACGGACCCTGTCCGTTTAGCTTCACTTCGGCGGTTGGACGGCCATAAAGATCAATCCACGTCTGCAACGTCACAATTGGGGTCTGGCCGGTTACCGTGACGGTTTCACTCGCCGAAGGCGGGGCCTTTTGCGCCCAGACAGGGCCAGATAAACCAAAACCCACTAGACCGGTGACTAGGTCGCGACGCTTGAGTGCCATGCCTTACCCCTTTGGTTCGCCACAGGCGAGATCAAGGATCATGGACCAGATTTTGGAAAAAGAAAGCCCGAATTTCCTTCTCCCTGCCAAAGGCTTAACTCAAGGCCCGCCGACCAAAGCCCCCATTGGCAGGCAGGGGCTGGCCAAACCGCAGCCCGTTTGCCCGCCCAGTTTCAGACGCAGGCGCCGGCTCGATCCGCAGCATCAAGACAGGATTGGGGTCAATTATGCCCCGATCGCGCAGCCGTACCCGCACATAATCATGATCTGGCACATAAAGTGGCATGTCATCGCGGATAGGTGGCCCATGCAGGATCAAAAAATCCGTCACAGCTAGGACCCGCTTTTCGATCTCAGCGCGCGGCAGAATCGAGGGGACGGTTTCAAGTTCACGGCCAAAAAAGGGCGCAAGGCCCTTGGAATGATAAATCAGGCTGGGCATGCCTTGGGGACTAATGGGCCCTTCGACCACGTGCCAAGTCAGCCAATGGCCCACTTTGATTTCAGGAATGGTGAGGCGCAGGGCGGTGCGTTGAAAGGCTTGGGGTTCAATACTGACATGGCCGGTCTTCCAGATCACTTCCTCAACCGGCACGATGGAGATCAAGGCCGAGGTTACCATGCTAACAGCGGCAGCTACGGCGAGCGCCTCGGCTGGATGGTGGGCATCTTGTTCAGAACGCACCACGACATGGGTGTGGATCTTGGGGTGGGAGTTGCGCAAGCCAAACCAAGCCGGACATAAGGCATCCAAATCCTCGCTTCCGGCCAATTTGGGTGGTCCTGGATAGAGATGAACGGAAATGACATTTGGACCAACCGACAAAAAGCAAGGTCCACCCTCGCCGCCAGCGGCAAAGCCGCCCGGACGCACCACACCCAATTTGGACGTCAGTGATGGAAACAAGCCGCTCAACCTCGCCAAGATCTGATCATGGGCAAAGTCAACGCTATGGGTCAGAGGCAATAGTGCGGCAAAACGTTCATGCATTTCGATGGCTCCCACGTGCACAGTGAACCACAAGGTTCCTTCGTGAAGTGGGTTGGATGATGACTTAAGCCCCGGTCGTCATCCCAACCAGCCAATACTATCGCCGCAGCCACTTACAAAGGTCCTAAAGCCCCTCATAAAATGCCATGTAAACCGTGGGAAACCCCGAATTTCTGGGGCCTTTTGCAGTATGGGCCGCTCTAAGCCAAGGCAAGGGCTAATTGGTCAATGTCGGCCAGCTTTTGGTGAAAGCCAGACCAGTCGTCTTGTTCAGCGATACGGGCCCATAAAGCTTCCACTTCTTCAATCACGAGGCTGGCTGGTTCTGCAGCTTGAAAATAGGCATGGGTCAATCGCTCTG
>NZ_JADCBK010000089.1 GCF_020253525.1 Aquidulcibacter sp. | reverse complement strand
TGGTGCCCATTCTGGTAACCCAACCGCTTCCTTTATCGTGCTCGGGCGATTTGACGGGCCAAGTCCGCTTCGCGCCGCTCCGCGGCAGATTTCCAAAGGAAATCTGGACTTGACCCGTCAAATCGCCCACCAACAATCGAAGTTGGCCTTTGGGGCAGGCAGGGCCTGCACATGAGCCTTCCAGAAAGGAAAGAAGCGCTACCGGGTCGCCATCCCCCGCCGCAAAGCCCCCTGAGGCCGAGCCACCCCCCTACTTCCGCATCGGACTTGCAAATTTCGGGTCGGTCAGGAGGGCGGTGTCGTCGAGGGTGCGGAGGAAGGCGGCGAGAGCTGCTTTGTCGGCGACGGAGAGGTTGAGGCGTTGGGGCACGCCATTGCGTTGCAGGCGATTGTCCAAGGCGGGGCCGGCTTGCACGCCGCTATTATAATGTTCGACCACTTGCTCCAGCGTCGTGAAGCGGCCGTCATGCATATAGGGGCCACCGACGCCCATATTCTTCAAAGAGGGCGATTTGAAGATACGCGTCTCGCCAGCGTCTAAGCCGTTGGAGAGCGAATTGGGCGCAAGGGCAAAGGTGGGCGCGTTGTGGCAGGCCGCACATCCCGCCCCGCCTTGATTGGGCGGGGTGAAATAAAGCGTACGGCCGCGATTTTCTTGTGCGGTGAAATTGGGCAGATCGACGCCCAGATTGCGGTTGGGGCCCGTGGGGCTGAAGACTGTGGCATAGCCCGTATCCCACTTGCTGCCGGTCGAGACCATGGCGCGCTCAAACTGGGCAAGCGCCTGCTGGATGCGGGCCTCGGTGATGGTAGAGCTGCCAAAGGCGAAATTGAACAGGTCTGGATAATAAGAGGTGGCCGCCATTTTGGTGATCAGCGCGCCAATACCCCCGGCCGCTGTATCCCAGCCCATTTCAACCGCGTTTTGGATCGGTTGGGTTGCTTGGGCTTCCACACTGGCTGCCCGCTTGTCCCAGAACATGGTGCCCGGGCGATAATAGCTGATATTGCCCAAGCGCATGGCATGGGCCGTGGTAAAGGCCGTGCCGGAAAAGCCCGTGCTGAACTGGCGCGGGTCGCTAAACCCATTGGCTTGACGGTGGCAGGAGGCACAGGAAATCGTGTCATTCACGCTCAAACGACGGTCATAGAAGAGAACGCGACCCAGGCTAGCGGCGCGATTGGCGATGGCATTGTTGTTGGGGGTGTTATCATCGGGTGTGACGGTGCCATCATAATAAGCGGGCAAGCTGATGCTGGCGAAATTGTCTAAGGCGTTGAAGTCGATGCTGGTGAATTCGGCCACCCCTGCAGGGGTTGCGATTGCCCCATTGGGCACAAGATTGACGGCATTTGAGGCCGCACCCGCCCCCACCGCATTAACGGCCCGCACGCTGCAGCTATAGGTCAAGCCATTGGACAGGCCGGTGACCGTGGCAGGGCTGGTTGAACCTGTGGCCGTTACACTCAAAGTGCCGCTGACGCAGCTTACACTATAGCCCGTGATGGGTGAGCCGCCCGTGATCAATGGGGCTGTAAAGGCAATGCTGCCACCCTTATCGGCGGGTGTGGCTGTTCCGATTGTGGGTGCGGCTGGCACGACGGGCAAATTCGGGGTTGCGCTGGCTGGGGTCGAGCTTGCCCCCGTCCCCGTGGCATTGGTGGCGGCTATCGAGCAGCTATAGGCGGTGCCATTGGTTAAGCCCGTTACATCGATGGGGCTGGTACTGCCACTGCCTGTACGGGTGGCACCCCCGGCGGCACAGCTTGCGGTATAGCTGCTGATCGCCGATCCCCCTGTGGCAGAAGGTGGGGTAAAATGGACTTTGATGGCGGTATTGCCTGGATCAAGTGCTACCAAAGTCGGCGCACCCGGCGCGGTTAAGGTAACCCCCGTGCCAGACGAGCCAGTGTCGCTTCCGCCCCCACCGCCGCAAGCGGCCAAGGCAGCAAGACTTGCCAGTGCCAAAAAGGAGAAAAGGGGCGACGAGAATTTAAAAGACGGCATAAAGTCCCCGATTTACTGGCACTAGATGTGCTGATAACGGGGCCGACTTAAGATTCCGTCGCGGATTTATGACATTTTCTCGCGATTTCGTGAACACAAGGCATTTCAGCCTGCGTCGGGGCGAAAAAAGAGGCCGCATCCAGTGAGGATGCGGCCCTTTGAGGCGGCCTCTTGGGGGAGGAGACACCGATTGGCGTCAAAGACGGGCCAAATCGCGTGTCGGCAGCGGAGGCTCGCTGCCACTCCTAAGTAGGGATGGGTTTGGCGAATAAAAAGGGTCGAGATGGTTAAGCAGGGCTGCAAAAATGCATGGCTAAACAGAAAGCCTGTCGCGGGCCTTCTGCATTTGGTGATGCGCAAGCCTTCCCCCTGCCCGTTTGCTGCCGTTAGAGTGGGGCTATGACCTTCCTTGTTGCGTGCTTCATAGCTCTTCTGGTTGCGTGGATTGCCACACGCTTGATGATGGTGTGGGCGATTCCGGATGTGCCTGATGCCGAGCGTAAACTCCATCGTGCGCCAACCCCCAGTTCGGGCGGCATTGGCATTATGGCGGGGACCCTAGCCGGGCTTGGCGTCTTTTACCTTTGGTTTCCAACGGTCACCCCCGATATGGTCCTGTGCCTTGCCGTCTCGCTGGCAGGCGGCCTACTCGGATTTTGGGATGATCGGGCAGCCCTGGGCCCCAAAATCAAGCTCTTGATCCTGCTTAGCCTTGCCTTGGGCTTTGTGATTTTTGGCCCCCGCCTCGAAGCCCTTCCCTTGTGGGACGGCATGAGCTGGCAGTTAGGCCCCCTGTTGGGCGGGCTTGGAACGCTTCTGTGGCTGTTGGTGATTGTCAATGTGGTGAATTTTATGGATGGGGCCAATGGCCTATCCATCGGGTCCAGCATGGTGGGCCTCATCTTTTTAAGTGTCGTGTGCGGATTTTCCAGCTTCACCCAGAATAATCCTGCCTTTCTGGTGACTGGCTATGGGCTGATCTGCGCGCTTTCTTGTGCGGGCTTTCTTTATTGGAATGTGACGGGGGGGCGCATTTTTGCCGGCGATTCCGGGGCGTTATTTGTTGGCCTCACCATTGGGACACTCGGGGCTTGGGCGGGCACGATGGGGGTTCATCCGCTTTCGGTTGCAACCTGTTTTCTGCCTCTCTTAGCAGATTCCCTTCTCACCATTGTCTGGCGGGCGCGGCGGAAGGCCAATCTCCTCATGCCCCATGCCGATCATGTCTATCAATTGGCTATTCGGAGCGGCCAGTCGCACCTCTATGTCGCCTCGCTCTACTGGTTGGCGAGCGCTTTGTGCGGCGTGGTTGCGGTGCGGGCATCAACGGCAAGTGATACCCTTATCTGCCTTGGCTTTATCCTATGCTTGCTGCCGTTGATCCTTATCCTTGAACATCGGCGGGGCCATTATCTGACGCTCCTGTCAAAGCGGGCTGGTGAATAATGGCCATTCTCGCTAAAAAAGGTACACAAATCATAGGTCTCCGGCGCATGGAAACGGCTGGACGGGACCCTCAAACTAAGTCAGGTTAAGCCATGGACTGGGACAAGCTCAAAACCTTTCACGCCGCTGCCGATACGGGCAGCCTGACCGCGGCT
>NZ_JADCBK010000088.1 GCF_020253525.1 Aquidulcibacter sp. | reverse complement strand
TTGCCCATCCCCGTTTCGACACCTTTTTCGTCGAGGGCGACTTTTTGCAAGAAGGTGCGGCGGGCCAAGATTTTGGCAGGCTCGCCCGGGGTGTCATTGGCTTGCTCGAGGGTTTCGACGATGCGGGTAACATGGGCGCGCGGCACAGTCATCAGATCGACTTTCCGGCGATAAACCACGGCTTCTGGATCAGCGCCGATGAGGCTTGCGACACACCAATTGCGTCCACCAGGCGGTGCGGGTGGGAGGCGACGGTCGGTATAAAAGCGCATCGGATCGCCTGTGCTTTGGGCGGTCCGTTGGGCGGCGATCTCCCGCTCAAACCCGATGCAGGCCGGGGTACCACTAGGTGCCAGCACAAAGGTAACAGGCCCTGTTTGACCACTTAGCGGCACTAAGTTCCAGCGGCGGCTATCTTGAGCCGGTAAGGCTGCCCCTTCGGCGAGAGCCTCTGAAGTGGTTTCAAAGCTTGCTTGGCCAAACCCTGTGCGCATCGCTTCGGTAACTTCATTGCCACTGCCACGACCATCGGCGAAGAAGATGGAGGTGGTCAGGATCGGGCTATTGGGCAATATGTCAGGCTCTGCCGCCTTGCATATGGCCCGCCATGACGGCGGTGAAGCACTTAGTCCTGTCTCAGACGATGAGGCCGCACACGCGCCAAGCCACAGAAGGCTCAGCACCACAAAAGATCGGCTGACGCGGGTGAGGGGGGATCTAACCATCACCCGCCCGCCCTTTATTTCCGCAAGATCACGCGCATCGACTCATAGCCTTTCACAAAGGCAGAGCGGATGCGGGTGGGTTCGGAGACGACTTGAATGTCGGAATAGCGCTTCAAAGCCTCTTCCCAGACAATTCGCAATTGCATTTCGGCCAAGCGATTGCCGACGCAGCGGTGGATGCCAAAGCCGAACGACAAATGGTTGCGGGCACGAGGCCGGTCGATCCAGAAATCATTGGGTCGCTCAATCATTTCCTCATCCCGATTGCCCGAGACATACCACATGACGACCTTGTCGCCCTTTTTAATCAGCTTGCCGCCCAATTCCACATCTTCCAGCGCCGTGCGGCGCATGTGGGCCAGCGGGGTTTGCCAGCGGATGATTTCAGACACCATATTGGGAATGATGGAAGGATCGGCGCGTAGTTTCTTGAATTCCTCTGGATTTTTCGACAGCGCATAAAGCCCGCCGGTCAAGGAATTGCGCGTGGTGTCATTGCCGCCCACGATCAACAAGATCAGATTGCCCAGATATTCCAACGGCTCCATATTGCGGGTGGCTTCGCCATGGGCGAGCATGGAGATCAAATCATTGCCGCCGCTATTATTCACCCGCTCGTTCCACAAATTGGTGAAATAGGCGAGGCATTCAAAAAGCTCTGCCCGGCGCTGGTCTTCAGTTTCGATAATCCCGCCTGGAATGGGCTGGGCAGTGGCAACATCCGACCAACGGGTCAGCTTGCGGCGGTCTTCCCACGGAAAGTCAAACAAGGTGGCCAGCATTTGGGTGGTCAGTTCGACTGAGACCTTATCCACCCAGTCAAATTCTTGATCGATGGGCAATTCATCAAAGATCAGATTGACCCGCTCACGGATCGTGCCTTCCATTTTCGCCAAATTGTCGGGCCCGACGATGGGTTGGACGACTTTGCGCTGGGCATCATGCTTTGGCGGGTCCATCGCGATGAACATGGGCAGGATGAAGTCTTCATCAAAGCCAACAATCGTGATGCCGCCCAAAAAAGCGTCGGAGGAAAATTGATGGTGGTTGGTATCAACCGCCATAATGTCCTTATAGCGTGTGACCGACCAATAGCCGCCGACCTTTTCTTCTTGGCTGTTACACCAATGGATGGGGTCTTCTTTGCGCAGGCGCTCAAAATAGGGCCAGTGGCAATCATGGGTCCAGAGTTCGGGTAGAGCGACGTCAATCTCTTCCAAGGGAATAGACCAAGCCCGCTTGGCGTGATGCTCTTGCACCGATTTGAATTCTGCGGGGTTGAAATTGCCGTCGGCCATAGAAATTCTCCCAAGATCGAGATCTTTTTGCGTGATGCTCGTTAAACGCATGGGGCCACATTTTGCGGCGCTTGTCACCCCCTGACGCATGCGTCACGTTTGAAAAAATTCCTGTAAGCTCGACTTTACGCAGCCCATGGCCATGTCAGGCCTATTTCCAAAAGCGCACCAAGCCTTTAGCTTTCAAATTGGCACTCCGCCGCCCATGAAAGCCCCCTTAAAAGGACCCCGGACATGGATCTGAATATGGCCTTGATGCGGGCGACGTTTAAGCTGGATCAGCGTCAAGATGATGGCGCGACGACGGTTGGCACGGGCTGGCTGGTCCGTTTGCCCGGCGTGGATGGGCGCTTAGCGCTGGTCACGGCAGGCCATGTGCTGGACCGGATGCAGCAAGAGCAGGCCTCTATCCATTGGCGCAGAGTCGATGAGGAAGGGCGTTGGCACCGCGAACCCGCCCCGGTCCGCATTCGTGATCGCACTGGTGCGCCCTTGTGGCATCGCCATGCTGATCGCGATATCGCAGCTTTAGCCCTTAACCCACCCGCCCATGCCCATGATTGGGCCATTGGCTTTGATCAATTGGCCGATGATGAGGCCCTGAAGTCCTATGACGTGCAGCCCGGCGATGAAATGCTGGCTTTGGGCTATCCACGTGGCTTATCGGCCAATGAGATTGGTTTTCCGATCCTGCGGGCGGGAAGGGTTGCGTCTTACCCTTTGTGGCCCAGCGCCGACTTTCCAACCTTTTTGATGGATTTTGCCGTCTTTGCCGGCAATTCCGGCGGCCCGGTCTATATGTCAGACCGGGCACGCAAGCGGGTTGGCGCAAGCGATTTTCACGAAGCGCAATTTGTCGCGGGGCTTTTGGCCCAACAAGTGGTTTTGACCGATGAGCGTTTGGAAATCGGCATTGTGCTACACGCTGCCTTCATCCGCCAATGCTTGTTGGGCTTAGACGCTAAACTGGCCGATCAGCCAGCCTGATCGTCGCTGGCTTGGAACACCAAGACCACGCCATTGATGCACCAGCGTTGACCCGTTGGCGCCGGACCATCTGGGAACACATGGCCTTGATGGGCACCGCACGTGGCGCAATGGCACTCGGTACGGGGATATAACAGCTTCCAATCGGTTTTCGTTCCAACCGCTTCGGCTGAGATTGGCCTTGTGAAGCTGGGCCAACCCGTGCCGGAGTCGAATTTGTCGTCGCTCGCCCACAAAGCGGTACCACAGCCAACGCAATGGAAGGTGCCTTTGCGCTTTTCATCATTGAGGGGAGAGGTAAAGGCGCGCTCGGTACCTTCTTGCCGGGCAACTTGAAACTGAGCAGGCGTCAGAATCGTTCTCCATTCGGCATCGGTTTTTTCAACTTTGAAGCGGGCGGACTTGGCCATAATAATCTCCTATGGGCCTCTTTACGCAGTAAAAGCCCGATTGGTTGCAATCTCTATGCGTCACATGCCGGTCTTGACGACGCCCTTGCCATAGCGCGCATGCACTGAATCGAGGGCGCGCTCTAGGGCCGCACGCTTAGGCGCTTGGGTATTTATCAGATCACCTTGATCCGCCCCCTCCAGCGCACTGAGGTCGGATAGCCCAACCCCGATCAGGCGGAACGGCCCTTTTGCGATTTCCGCGCTGAGCAAAGGCCGCGCCGCATCAAACACAACCCGCCCCGTCGCCGTAGGCTCTGACAAGGTTAGCCGCCGCGTGACTTGTTTAAAGCCCGCGGTCTTGAGCTTTAGTGTCACCACCCGGCCTGCATGGCCTTTGGCACGGCTGATCTCGCCGACCTTGGCGCACAGGCGCTGCAAGATCGGCTCTAACTCTTCCAACGTCTTCAAATCATGATGGAAGGTCGTCTCCGACGAGATGGACTTGCGCTCGCTATCGGGCTCTACGCGGCGGTGGTCGATGCCGCGCGCCATATTGGCCAGCCGTGTGCCGCCATCGCCATAACGGCGGGTGAGGTCCTCAGGCTTTGCGGCGGCAAGATCGCCAATCAGCTGATAGCCATCCCGGTTCAGCGCCTTGGCAAAGGCGGGGCCTACGCCATGGAGAAAACCCACAGGCCTTGGCCACAAAGTCTCCGCCACATCTTCCGGCCCCAAAATCGCAAAGCCGCGCGGCTTGTCGAGGTCGCTGGCCGTTTTGGCAAGAAATTTGTTGCACGACAGGCCAATCGAGACGGTCAGGCCCACCTCGCTTTCAATCTTGTGCTGAAAGCGCGCCAAAGTCAGGGCAGGGGCACCGTGATGCATTTGGCTGGTGCCGGATAAATCCAAATAGGCCTCGTCAATTGAAACGGGCTCTACCAAGGGCGTCAGGGCCTGCATGGCTTGGCGGATGGCGCGTCCCTCCTTGGCATACAGGGCCATATTCGGTGAAATCACGGTCGCATCTGGGCAGAGTTTCAGTGCTTTAAACATCGGCATGGCTGAGCGTACGCCCGACGCCCGCGCAATATAGCAACAAGTTGCCACCACACCGCGCCGCCCACCGCCTACAATGACGGGCTTATCGCGCAAATCCGGCTGATCGCGCTTGTGGATTGCTGCATAAAAGGCATCGCAATCAATGTGGGCGATCGAAAAGCTCTGCAGATTCTTGTGGCTGATTTGCCGTCTCGAGCCGCATTTTGGGCAGCGCAACGCCTGTTCGCTACCCTGAGATACGTCCTGATAAAAACAATCTCGGCATAGACTTGGCAAGGCTCGATTAACTCCCATGCGATACAAGCACATTTCAAGCTTGGGGTCACTCTAAGCAAAAAGATTGGAGCGGAGTATGGCGGCGTCGGTCGCAACTCAAGAAACGGAACAGCCTTTGGCCGAGCCAAAGGCGCAAAAAACCGTGATGATTGTTGAGGATAATGAACTCAACATGCGGCTGTTCCGTGATCTATTGGCAGCCTTTGGCTATCGCACGGTGGAAACGCGCGACGGCCTGATGGCGCTTGATCTCGCGCGCGCTGAAAAACCCGATCTCATCTTGATGGACATTCAATTGCCAGAAGTTTCTGGCCTCGACATCACGCGCTGGATGAAGGCCGATGATGAATTGGCCAGCATCCCCATCATTGCCGTAACCGCATTTGCCATGCGGGGCGATGAAGAGCGTTTTCGTGAAGGCGGCTGCCAAGATTATCTCTCAAAACCTATTTCTGTGGCCACCTTCATTGGCGCTGTGCGTAAGTTCATAGGATAGACCAATGACCGCACGTGTTCTTGTTGTGGATGATGTCGAACCCAATGTTCGCTTGCTCGAAGCAAAGCTTCAGCATGAATATTATACGGTAATCACGTCCAATTCGGGCGAAGATGCCATCGTCAAAGCCAATCGCGAAAATCCCGATGTCATCCTGCTTGATGTGATGATGCCAGGCCTCGATGGGTTTGAGACCTGTAAGCGGCTGAAAGAAGATCCCGCCACCCGCCATATTCCCGTGGTGATGGTTACCGCACTCGACCAGCGCGAAGACCGGGTTAAGGGTCTTGCGGTCGGGGCTGATGATTTCCTTTCCAAGCCGATTGACGACATCACCTTGTTTGCCCGCGTTAAATCGCTCGCCCGCTTTAAGGCTGTGGCAGACGAATTGCGCCTACGCGAAGCCGCCGGCCGCCGCATGGGCGTGATTGAAGGCGGGGCCAATCGCGAATTGGGCCTTAATGCCCGCATTCTGATTGTGGAAGATGATCCCCGCCGGGCCGCGCGCCTCAAGCGCACACTCGAAGTCGAGCAGCGCCCCATGTTGATGCAGGATTCCAACGAATTGGGGCCGATGGGGCAATCAACCGTTGAATTGATGATTATTTCAGCGTCAGGCACGTCTTTTGACGGCCTGCGCCTTGCCGCCCATGTGCGTGGCCAAGAAAGCACCCGCAGCTTGCCGATCCTAGCGATCTGTGAGCCGGAAGAAAAAGTCAAAGCGCTGCGCGCCCTTGAAGTGGGCGTGAATGACTTCATCTATCGCCCGATTGATGATGAAGAATTGCTGGCGCGCACCCGCACCTTGATCAAGCGCAAGCGCCATATCGACCAATTGCGACTGACGGTGGATTCCAGCATGGAATTGGCCGTGACCGACCAGCTGACCGGGCTGCATAACCGCCGCTATATGGAAAGCCAGCTGAAGTCCTTGCTTGCCCGCGCCTCACGCGGTGGCCCGCCCGTCTCGGTGCTCATCGCCGACATCGACCATTTTAAGCGCGTCAACGATTTGTTTGGCCATGATGCGGGCGACAATGTGATCCGCGAATTTGCCGCGCGCTTGGCCTCAAACTTCCGGCCGCGCGATTTGGCCTGCCGCTATGGCGGGGAAGAATTCGTGGTCATCATGCCTGAAACCAATGCCAACGACGCCAATATGATTGCAGAGCGTCTGCGCTCCTCGATCGAAGAGGCTGCCTTTTTCATCGGTGCCGCCCGCGACACCTTGGAAGTGACCTGCTCGGTCGGCGTTGCCGTCGCTAAAAACAGCGAACTCGACTACGAATCTGTCCTCAAACGCGCCGACGAAGCCCTTTATGTGGCCAAACGCAGCGGGCGGAATAAGGTTGTGTCACAGGCGGCTTGAAGGGGGTAGCCCCTCGCCCTCTGGGAGAGGGGTTGGGGTGAGGGCTTTACGCTCTCGAACTTCAGGTCCCAAGTAGCGAATCTCTTTTTTAAACATCATCGCGCTGAACGCCCTCACCCCCACCCGTCGACCTATAGGTCGACCCCAGTGGGGAGAGGGGAGAGGCCGTTACGCGTTCAGGCATTGCCGTCTTTAGAAACGCTTCCCACCCAAAACGCCTTTGCTGCAGGCTCTGCCTCGTCAAAGGCGATGCTTGAAGGCGTTCCAAGTGCTTTTTTGGGCTTCTTATGAAGGGCAGCCAATTCAGGTTTTCTTGACGGTTGCGTATTCAAAGGTTGGAATACCACCGTAAGCGGCTAGCATGCCTAGGGTCGAAGTGAAGTTCAAATGAGATGCCAAAGCCAACCATCATTATTTCGATAGACACCAATGCCGATACAACGAGCGAGGCGTTTGGGCGGTCGTTCATCGAGAGCCTGTGCAACCAAGATGCGCGGCTTGTTCCTGAAAAATTATCTGAGACCGAGAATTTTGAGTCACCTTATCGGGGGGTCGATGACTTTTTAGAAAACTGGTGGGCAATGCCACAAGAGCTTCGGGTCGAAGGTCATTTGGAGGCTGAATTCTATTCTGGTCCGATGTGGCTGCGGAAATCAGCGGTTGCTAGTCGTGGGATGGTTTCTCACGGTCGGGTTAACCGCAAAAGGCAGAAAATCCCAAGTCAATTGTGGTATGAGGCGCGGTGGGCGAATGATGTCGACTTCAACCATCTATTCGAGAAGTGGACCAGTTTGTCCGCCGCTGATATAGGGCTGTTGCACCTATTTACCGAAACGGAAAAGGACCTTTATCGCGGTCCAGAAGGCAGGTCCTTCCAAGTTGGTTCTTTCGGCGGACCTGCGAAGCCCGGACTTCCAAACATCGGATGGGCTATGGCGTATGGCCGGTCCTATGCTGCGATGGTCGATGTGGCGCGGATTAAGGCAGCGGGGTTCTCTGTTGACGAGCGAAATGGCGTAGCCATCGTCCGTGTCACAGATAAGCTATCCGATGTTGTAGATGACTTTGCCTATTTTTCGCGGAGACGTGCAGAACTCAAGGCGTTGTTCCCGCCAGATCTGTTCTGGATCAAGGACGAACCTCGCTTTAAATCCAGCTTGGACCGCTAGCCCCCTAATTCCTTCTTGGACCACCCGCTGAAGTCGGCAGATTGGGGTCAGAGCCGGGGAGTTGGACGGGGGCGCGGCCGATGGAGCCGAAGATTTGTTCGAGGAAGGTGACTTCGCGGCCGCGGGTTGGGGTGCGGCGGGTGTCGTAATCAATCACGCGGCCATCGGCGAGGCTATATTTGCGCACGCCTGCTACCTTGTCTGCGTCATCAAACGAGATGGCGACAATGGTGCGTTCCATGGTGCGGGGGCGGTAGAAGGCCGTCTGCTTTTGGATGGAGGAGATGTAATACCACGTCTGCTCGTCAAAGGTGCCAGTCTGCGACGGATTGCCCATTCGGCTTAACACTGTTTCCTTGGTGTCCACCCCGTCTTGGAAGGCAGCCGTTTGGCTTTCGTCTGCGAGGAAGCCGCGCCGGTCAATAACGCCTGTGCAGGCCCCCAGAAGCGAGGTGCCACAGAGCAGAGCAACAGCAACCAAATTTCTTCCGCGCATCGTGTGTATCCCATTTAAGCCGGCCCCACTGGGGTGCTTGCTTCGTGCTTTGCCTGCCCATAACGCGCAACTGGCAACAAATTAAGGCAAAAATGCCAAAGAATTGATGCTGTACCTGTCACAGCGCTGTAGATGTCTCTGCACCTTGCGCCAAAAATATGGCAAAGCCCGCAGTGCTTGCCTTGACCTAGCCCGCCGGAATGTAAGGTTCAAGCCTAAGGTTCACGTTCCAGCTTCATCTTGAAGTGTTTAGAGCCGACCCACATGTGTGTGGGCGGTTGGTTTCTCCCCGTACAGGTCCCCTATGCCCACAAATTTGATCTCTCGCCTGTTTCGCAAAAAGCCCATCAAACAGGCGGCCCGTGCACTTTATGATCAGTTGAGCTTGGCCGCCCGCGACCCCGCCCTTTATGGGGAAGGCCGCGTCCCCGACAGCCCCGATGGCCGGTTTGAGCTGTTAGCCTTGCATGCCTCGGTGCTGTTTGCCCGCCTGTCTAAGCGCGGCGATCAAGCCGAAGAAACCTCGCAAGAGGTCTTCAACATCATGTTTTCGGCCCTCGATCATGCTTTGCGGGAATTAGGCGTCGGTGATCTGTCGGTGGGCAAGCGAATCAGAAAGCTGGCGGAAAGCTTTTATGGCCGCATGGCGATCTATACCGGTGCCCTGCAATTGCCTGAGGGCGAACAAATGGGCGTTTTGGCCGAAGCCATCGGCGTGCATGTGCTAGAGAAAGACCCTGCGGCACAAGGCTTTGCCACTGAATTGGCCTCACGCATCCGTGATTGGACGCTTGACCTGCAAGGGGTTGCAGACGACACTCTCCTTCGGGGCGAACTGCCCCTGCCACGCTGAAAAGCCATGGAAACTGCAGCGATTTGACCAGAATCGTCTGAATAATGTCATGGAGTTTCGCCAAGTGTGTGGGTAATGCCGCCTCGCAGCGCTGACTGGTTCGGTTGGCAAAGGCGCAGGGGCACACGCCCAAGGAGACGGGATGACAAGTGGCTTAAGTCTATCGATCGACGCCATGGGTGGGGATCACGCACCCGATGCGGTGCTTGCCGGGGTGGATTTATTTGCGCAGGAAAACCCCCATGCGCGCTTTATTCTGCACGGCGATCAAGCTGCCCTGAACCCGCTATTGGCAAATTTAACGGCGGCAAAAGCGGCCAGTGACGTTCGCCACACCGATGACATCGTCCCCATGGATGCCAAGCCCAGCCAAGCCATGCGCAAAAAGGGCACCAGCATGTGGAACGCTATCGCCTCGGTAAAGGCGGGCGAGGCTGCGGCTGTTGTATCTGCGGGCAATACGGGTGCTTTGATGGCCGTGGCGCACTTGCAATTGCGCACCATGGAAGGCCTGCATCGCCCGGCAATTACCGCGTCTTGGCCAACGCCGACCGGCCATTGCGTGGTGTTGGATGTGGGCGCAAACGTGGATTCTGATCCAAACCAATTGGTGGATTTTGCCATTATGGGCGAAGCCTTCGCCAAGGCGCTCTATGGTTTGGATCGGCCCAAGATTGGTCTGTTGAACGTGGGTTCCGAAGAGGTGAAGGGCCATGAGGATATTCGCGAGGCCATGCGTCTTTTGCGCCTCTATGGGGCCAGCCTGAACCTCGATATTCATGGCTTTGTTGAAGGCAATGATATTTCCATGGGCAAGACCGATGTGGTGGTCACCGATGGCTTTACCGGCAATATTGCTTTGAAGACGGCCGAAGGGGCGGCCCGCTTGGTTGGGGCCTTTTTGAAAGAGGCCTTGACCTCAAGCCCGCTGGCGATGGCTGGCGCGCTTTTGGCCTCCTCTGGCTTGAAAAAACTGAAAAGCCGGATGGACCCCAGCAACTCAAACGGTGGGGTGTTTTTGGGCCTCAATGGTCTTGTCATTAAGTCGCATGGCGGTACGGACGCGCGCGGCTTTGCCAATGCGATGGCGGTGGGCGCACGCTTGGCGTCAAGCTCTTACATGACCCAAGTCGCCGATAATTTGTTGCGGCTGTCGGCCGCGCGGGCTGCGGCGCAACCCAGCGCGCCTTCGCCGGTGGTGGAGGCGCAATAGCCATGTCACACACGTCTGGTCTGATGCGATCGGTCTTTTTGGGCAGTGGCGCGATGACGCCCGAACGCATTGTGACCAATGCCGAACTTGAAACCATGGTCGACACCAGTGATGCCTGGATCCAAGAGCGCACCGGCATTGCCCAGCGCGCGGTCGCAGGGCCCCTGGAGACTACGGCCAGTTTGGGGACGGAGGCCGCTCGGCGGGCCTTGGCCGATGCCAAGTTAAAGCCCGAAGATATTGATCTGATTGTGTGTGCCACCTCCACACCCGATCGCACCTTTCCGGCGACCGCGACTTTGATTCAGGCTGAGCTTGGTGTTCCGGTTGCGATTGCCTTTGACGTCCAAGCCGTCTGCTCCGGATTCGTTTATGCGCTGTCGGTTGCCGACGCGCTGGTTCAAACCGGGCAGGCAAAAACCGCACTTGTTATCGGGGCAGAGACTTTTTCCCGTATCTTGGACTGGTCTGACCGCACAACGGCCGTTTTATTCGGGGACGGGGCCGGGGCGATGATTCTGGGGGCTGTGCCGGTTGAAGAAGCCGGTGGTCGGGGCGTCCTTGCCCATGCGCTGCGGGCCGACGGCCGCCATGCTGATTTGCTTTATGTCGATGGCGGAGCCTCCCAAGGCGGGCGCATTGGCAAGCTTAAAATGCAAGGCCAAGCGGTGTTTCGTCATGCGGTTGGCAATATTTCTGAAGCAATTGCAGCATGTTGCGCCAAGGCTGGCGTGGAAGTGGCCGATATTGATTGGTTTGTTCCCCACCAAGCCAACCGGCGCATTTTGGAAGGGGTCGCCCGCCGCATGGGCTTGGATGACCACAAAGTGATCACCACCGTAACCCAGCATGGCAATACGTCTGCGGCCTCTGTGCCCCTAGCTTTTGAGGTCGCGCGCCAAGATGGCCGCATCAAAAAGGGTGATTTGGTGCTTTTGGAAGCTATGGGCGGTGGTTTTACATGGGGTGCGTCACTGATCCGGCTGTAGGGGGACTGGACGTATTGTAAAATAGGGGTTTAATGGGTTTGTAGCTAAAGTGGAGACTGGATGGATGCACCACAAAGTGGGCGTTGTTCTAGAAAGCCAATAAGGGGGGCAAGACGTGGGTAAAACGCTAACTCGCGCAGATTTGATTGACGCTTTAGGGCGTGAAGTAGGTTTGTCGCGGAATGATTGTTCAGATTTGCTTGAATCCATGCTGGAGCATTTGGCCAAGACGCTTGAACGCGGCCAATTGGTAAAGCTCGCGCGGTTCGGCAATTTCAGTGTTAGAGCCAAGCGCCCCCGAATCGGGCGAAACCCAAAGACAGGCGTTGAAGCAACCATTTCTGCGCGCCGTGTGGTAAGTTTCAAAGCTTCCCAAATCATGCGGGAGCGGGTTGAAAAAGGCTGAGTGTAAAGGTGGCAGGCATCGAAAAAGGGGAACAGGCCTTTCGGACAATTACCGAGGCTGCTGAGCTCTTGGATGTGCCTGCCCATGTCTTGCGCTTCTGGGAAGGCAAGTTTCCCCAATTGCGGCCGCTTAAGCGGGCAGGGGGACGCAGGCATTATCGGCCGGAAGATATGGCGCTGTTACGCGGCATCCGCGCGCTTCTGCAAGAAGATGGCTATCAGCTCAAAGGTGTTCAAAAAGTTTTGAAGGACCAGGGCGTTGCTTTCGTGCGGGCGCGTGGGGCTGGCACGCAAGGCGATGTCTTGCCACCCATCAAGCCAGACCCGGAAGTTTTGGCGCTTGGGGCTGCGGCCCGCGGGCCTGTCTATCCGCTTTCACCCGTCACAACCGAAGCAGAGGCACCAACAGCGGCCACCCAAGCCCTCGGCCAAGCTGATCAAACGCGCTTGCGGGCAGCCCTTGAAAAGTTGGAACGGGCCGAGGCGATTTTATCAGCTGTCGCCGCATTTCAGCGCCGCGCTTCCTGATCCCGTCCTAAAGGCCGTTTCCATGTCTACTCTCACCATTCGTCTTGCCACGCCCGCAGATCGCGACGCGATTGTGACCTTGATGCAGCGCGCCTATCGCGGCGAAGAGAGCAAGCAGGGCTGGACCTCAGAGGCCGATCTGATTGATGGCGAACGGATTACGCCAGAAGCAATAGATCAGGTGGTGGAAAGCCCCCATCACCGCTTTTTGATCGCAGAAAATGAAGCAGGCCTTTTGATTGGGTGCGCTGATATCGAGCAGCTCACCTTAGCACCTGATACCTGCAGCTTTGGGAAATTTGCGGTTGAACCAACGCTCCAAGGCGGGGGGGTAGGCAAAGTCCTGATGGAGGCTGCCGAAGCTGAAGCGCGTCGTGCATTTGCTGCGACCCGCATGGTGATGACGGTGATTGAAGGCCGCCAAGAGTTGATCGCCTTTTATGCGCGTCGCGGATATGCCGCCACCGGCAATCGCGTCTCCATGTCTGATATTCATGCCGACCCTTCGATGACGCGTGGCCATGACCTCATCTTGCTGGAATTTGCCAAAAATCTCGATCAAGGCTGAGGCTGGGCTTCACGGCAGGTGGCCTTGTGTGAGAAATCTCTGACAAGAGCGATTGCCGCCAACACTTTGGCCGTCTATAGCCGCTGCCTCGCAGCAGTCACCTGCCTGCGAACAAAGGTCGGAGCGTAGCGCAGCTTGGTAGCGCACTTGTCTGGGGGACAAGGGGTCGTGGGTTCGAATCCCGCCGCTCCGACCATTTCACCCTAAAATTTCGAACCGATGGTTTAGCCCCGCTTGCGAACAGCCGCAGCTTCGGGTGGCTTTTCGGCGGCTTCTTCTTCGGGGTCGGGCCGACGCATCCATGTGTAGACGGGGTAAAGCGGAAATACCCAAGCAAGGCCTGCAACCGCAAAATAGCTGATTTGGGCATACCAAGGCTTATCCGCGAATAGAGCGCCCACAGAGGCTGCAAAGAAAGAATAAACCACCAAGACTACCAGTGTCAGGCTAATTCCGATGGCGCGTCGATGTGTCGCTTTCACATGCTTCTCCCTTGATCCTAGGTCTCTTTAACCTGTAAGCAGACCCCGCTGCAAACCACGTCGCTGTGAGCGGTCCGCTGGTCCACCTTCCGGCCTTGCCTTGGGCAGTTGGCCAACTAACTGTAGCGCTACTTAGGACGCCAAGCTGCCATGACCAATGCATTGCCTGTTTCCACTTTGCGACGCGACGTAACTCTGCCCGAGCAGCGGCAACGCCTCTATGATTTGCGTGTGGGCACTTGGTTGTTGTTTATCGCTTTTTTGGTCCTATGCATGGTGATTGTTGGCGGTGCGACTCGGCTGACAGATTCAGGCCTCTCAATCACCCATTGGTCGCCCATCCATGGTGCAATCCCGCCCTTAAATGCCGAACAATGGGCGCAAGAGTTTGAGCTCTACCGGCAAATTCCAGAGTATCAGCTGCAAAACAAAGGCATGAGTCTGTCCGAGTTTCAGTTCATTTTCTGGTGGGAATGGGCCCATCGTCTCCTTGGCCGCGTGGTTGGTTTGGCCTTTGCCATCCCCTTGATTGTGTTTGCGGTGATGCGGCATCTGCGCCCCAGCATGACGCCTTGGCTGATTGGTATGTTTGCTTTGGGTGGCCTGCAGGGTTTTATCGGCTGGTGGATGGTAAGCTCTGGCCTCAGTGGCGACCGATTGGATGTGGCTGCCTATCGCTTGGCAACCCACTTGTCCTTGGCCATCCTGCTGATGAGTTTGGCGTTGTGGACGGCGCTCGACCTGCTGACGCCCAAGCAGGCCCATCAGGGTGACGCGAAAGTGGCCCCTTGGGCGATTGGCTTTGTCATCTTCTTGGCCGTTCAGATCGTTTTGGGGGCCTTTGTGGCGGGAACCGATGCAGGCCTCGTCAATAATGATTGGCCGACCTTTGCCGGCGGGCTTTATCCAAAAGACTATGCAGCGCTCAGCCCGATTTGGCGCAATTTTGTGGAAAATACTTCCACCATCCAATTCAACCACCGCCTTGGAGCCTATGGGATTGGGATTTTTATGGTGTTGGTCTGGCTGCAAACGCGCAAGTCGAGCCAGCGCGATATTGTGCTCTGGGGCCATGCAGTGGCGATTTTGGTGGTGTGCCAAATGCTGTTGGGCATTTCGACCTTGATTGGATTTGGCCGATGGGCCCCGCCGCAAATCGAGGGGGTACTTCTTGGCGTTGCGCACCAAGGCCTTGGCGCAATCTTATTTGCCAGCGCCATGATGTTGATGCGCGCAAGCCTGAAGCCCAAGGTTCAGCCGCTTAAGCTTGCAGTCTAGCATAGGCTAGATGCGTCTTTAGCCTAGCTTTGCGCGCGCGGTCGCGCTAACCCGCTTGGCGAACGCAGCGGATGGATTGCCACATGCTGCAGCCAGTTAGGTGGAGCTTCCTATGACCGCAATTATCGATATCGTTGGCCGTGAAATCCTCGACAGCCGGGGCAATCCGACTGTGGAAGTCGATGTCATTCTCGAAGACGGCTCTTTTGGCCGCGCCGCGGTTCCCTCTGGGGCATCCACCGGCGCGCATGAAGCGGTCGAAAAGCGCGATGGTGATAGCGCGCGCTATTTGGGCAAAGGCGTTCTCGACGCGGTGGAAGCCGTCAATGGCGAGATTTTTGAGACGCTTGAAGGCTTTGAAGCCGAAGATCAGCGCCATATTGACGATATTTTGATTGAGCTGGATGGCACGCCAAATAAGTCTCGTTTGGGGGCAAATGCCATTTTGGGCGTTTCTTTGGCTGTGGCAAAAGCTGCTGCAGAGGCAGCCAGCCAGCCGCTCTACAAATATGTGGGCGGTGTCAACGCCCGCGTGTTGCCCGTGCCGATGATGAATATCATCAATGGCGGGGCCCATGCCGATAACCCCATCGACATCCAAGAATTCATGATCATGCCGCTGGGGGCTGATACGTTTGGCGAAGCGGTCCGCATGGGTTCTGAAATCTTCCATACGCTCAAAAAGCTGTTGAAGGATGCGGGCCACAGCACGAACGTGGGCGATGAAGGCGGCTTTGCGCCAAACCTGTCGTCGGCTGAAGAAGCTTTGAGCGTCATTATGAAAGCCATTGAAAAGGCTGGCTATAAGCCTGGCGAAGATGTGTCTTTGGCGCTTGATTGTGCGGCCACAGAATTCTTCAAAGACGGCAAATATGCCATGACAGGCGAGGGCAAGACCTTAGCGCCAGAAGACATGGCCCGCTACCTTGAAGGCCTCGTCAGCAAATTCCCCATCGTCTCCATCGA
This sequence comes from Aquidulcibacter sp., assembly GCF_020253525.1. Lineage (GTDB taxonomy): Bacteria > Pseudomonadota > Alphaproteobacteria > Caulobacterales > Aquidulcibacteraceae > Aquidulcibacter. Next base: position 3,700 of record NZ_JADCBK010000088.1, on the reverse strand, counting down.
AGACGGCATGTCGGAAGATGATTTTGTCGGTTGGGCTGCCCTGACCCAGCTTTTGGGCAAGAAGTGCCAATTGGTGGGCGATGATTTGTTCGTGACCAATCCGGCCCGTCTGCAGCAAGGCATTCGTGATGGTTTGGCCAATTCCATCCTCGTGAAGGTCAACCAAATCGGCACGCTGTCGGAGACGTTGGATGCGGTCGAGATCGCCCACCGCAATGGCTATACGTCGGTGATGTCGCACCGCTCTGGCGAAACCGAGGATGCAACCATTGCCGATCTGGCGGTGGCGACCAATTGCGGGCAGATCAAGACCGGCTCCTTGGCCCGCGCAGACCGCACCGCCAAATACAACCAATTGATCCGCATTGAAGAAATGCTGGAAGGCCAAGCCGTCTTTGCGGGGCACGGTGCGTTGAAGGTCGCCCGCGGGTGATTTGCTAACACTTGGTTTACCAAGTTTAGGCACAAGATGGCGTGGGCTTAGCAACCAGCGGCCACGCCACCAAAAGGCTTTGTGGGTATGGCATTCTTAAAGGGCATACGTATTTCAACCTTCCTGTTTTCAGGGGTGTTGGTCTATTTTGCTGTGCACTTTTTTATCGGCCAACAAGGGGTGCTGTCGTGGCATTCCTATGCCCAAACCGCTGATCGTTTGATGGCAGAGCGGGACGAGCTGGTGAAGCAACGCGCAGAGCTTGAGCGCAAACTTGTCCGCTACCGGGCAGGCCAAGTTGATTCGGATTATGTGGAAGAGCGCGCCATGTCCCAATTGGGGCTTGCAGGACCAGACGATATTGCCTTGTCTCTGCCAAAAACAGCAGTTGCAGCGCCATCTTCTGCATCTTCGCAGACCCCCAATCCGTGAACGCAACTGGACGTCTGGCCCGCTTCTGCCTATGGATATCGTGTTCTGAGAAGGGTTGTACGCATCGATGGCTGCCAAGAAATCATCCGGGTCCGCTCTTGTTTCTCCATCTAACTTAGTCAATCGCGACGAGGCGCTCGCCTATTACCGCGACATGCTGTTGATCCGCCGCTTTGAAGAGCGTGCTGGCCAGCTTTATGGCATGGGTTTGATTGCAGGCTTCTGCCATCTTTATATTGGCCAAGAAGCCGTTGTTGTCGGCATGCAGGCGGCCCAGAAGCCGGGCGATCAAGTCATCACGGGCTATCGCGACCATGGGCACATGCTGGCCTGTGGCATGAGCCCGCGTGAGATTATGGCTGAATTGACTGGGCGCATTGGCGGCTCTTCCCGCGGCAAGGGCGGCTCGATGCACATGTTCTCGAAAGAGGCCAATTTCTATGGCGGTCATGGCATTGTGGGTGCCCAAGTCGCTTTGGGGACGGGCCTTGCGCTCGCCAATCGCTATCGTGGCAATGAATCGGTCTCGGTGGCGTATTTTGGCGACGGCGCGGCCAACCAAGGCCAAGTCTATGAAAGCTTCAACATGGCAAGCCTGTGGAAGTTGCCGGTCGTCTATGTGATCGAGAACAACCAATATGCCATGGGCACCAGCGTGGCGCGGGCTTCTGCCGAAACCGAATTGTTCAAGCGCGGCATCAGCTTTGAAATCGTCGGCGAGGAAGTCGATGGCATGGATGTTTTGGCTGTGCGCAAAGCCGCAGAGCGCGCCCTAGAGCATGCGCGTTCTGGCAAAGGTCCCTTCCTGTTGGAGATGAAGACCTATCGCTATCGTGGCCATTCCATGTCCGATCCGGCTAAATATCGCCCCAAAGATGAGCCAAAACAGGTGCGCGATACCCGCGACCCCATCGAGCACATGCGCCATTATGGCCTTGAGCATGGGCTGTTTACCGAAGAGGACCTGAAAGCGATCGACCGGGACGTGAAAGAAATTGTAGCCGATGCGGCTGATTTCGCTCAAACAAGCCCAGAACCCGATCCGTCGGAACTGATGCGTCACATTTATGTTGAGGCCTAAGCCTAAAGGCAGGCCCCTTGTGGGAGAAAACAAAATGAAAGCCATGAAGACCACACTCATCGCCACTGCGGCCATCGGCCTTGTCGCAGCCGTCGGGGCCCAGTTTGGCGGTGTGCCTGCCTTTGCGCAAACCGCAACCCCCGCAGCAGCCCCCGCCACCAGCAATATCCCCGTCCATCCTGGTAATTTCAGCGGTGGCAAGATCGATGCCCTGACCTATACCCCAAGCTGTCCTGCGTTTAAGTTTGATATGGATGCCGCCGCGATCCAAGAAAGCACCAGCCGTAGCTTTGTTGAGGGCGAGAAGCGTCGCTTTGAAGCGGTGCGCGAAAAGTGGGACGCTTATGAAGATTGCTTGGTTGAAAATGCGCGTCGCGACATCGAGGCCATTCGGATCAATCTGGGCGATTATTTGTCCAATACCGCCAATGAAGAAGCTAAAACCTTCAACAGCCTGAATGCGGCCGCAACCGCTAATATTGAGCGGATTGGCAAATTGCCACCGCCCAAGCAATCCAAGCGGAAGAATGAGCCAGCCGCAGCGGAAGCCCCCCAAGCCGCTTTATCGGCTTGGACCGCCCCAACAGGCCGTTTCGTTGGCACCTTGTCAGGGTCGGCTGCCCAACCCCAATATGCTTCGGCCTGCCCAGCAGCTTTGGGCTCTTTGACGGCAGAGGCATTTGCGACCGAAAACACCCGCAATGGCTTCAACGCCCTGTTGGACGAGTTGCGCGCCATGCCAGACCGCATCAACCAAGTGCGCACCTGCCGGGGCGAAAATGGCCAAGAAGATTATGAAGTCATCCAAAAAGTTGTCCAAGATGGCGTGAATACGGTCTTCCAGCCCAGCAAAGTGGCTTTTGAAAAAGAATATGCCGCGGTTCGCTTCCAATTGAACGAGCACCAAAAGCCAGGTGGCTTGTTGGCTCCGCCAGAAATGGGTCGCCCGGCAGCCAAGAAAGCCCCGCCACCAAAGGCACCCGCCCCAAAGGCTAAGAAGAAATAAGCAACCCATTATGGGTTTTTTGGCCGCGGCGTTGGTTTTCCCCGTTGTGGCACACACTGAATAGCGCGGGCCTGCCACGGGCAGGCCCAAACTGATCCAAAATATATGGAGCCTGCCTTGTCGATTGAAATCCTCATGCCCGCACTCTCTCCAACCATGGAGGAAGGCACTTTGGCCAAATGGCTGGTGCAGGTCGGTGACACGGTCAAATCAGGCGATGTGATTGCCGAGATCGAAACCGATAAGGCCACGATGGAAGTTGAAACCATTGATGAAGGCGTGGTTGAAGCCTTGTTGGTGGAAGCCGGCAGCCAAGGTGTGAAGGTCAATACGCCGATTGCCCGCATTTCCAGCGATGAAGTAGCCAGCCCTCCAGCCCCAGCTCCAGCCCCAGCGCCAGTGGCACCTGCACCTGCACCCGTTGCGGCACCCGCGCCAAGTGCCGCACCGGCCCCTGTTGTGCTGGCAGATCCAGAAGTGCCGCCAGGCACGCCCATGGTCAAAGTAACCCTGCGCGATGCACTGCGCGATGCCATGGCCGAAGAAATGCGTCGCGACCCCGACGTCTTCCTCATGGGGGAAGAGGTGGGCCAGTATCAGGGCGCCTATAAGGTCAGCCGTGGCCTGTTGGAAGAATTTGGCGACCGCCGCGTGATTGATACGCCGATTACTGAGCATGGGTTTGCCGGCATGGGCGTGGGTGCGGCTATGGCTGGCCTTAAGCCGATTGTGGAGTTCATGACCATGA
>NZ_JADCBK010000087.1 GCF_020253525.1 Aquidulcibacter sp. | reverse complement strand
TCCTGCCCTTATCCCAAGGGCAAAAGCCGAACCCCCGGAGGTCTTTTCCTCGCGGGGCTATAGGTGTTGGGTGTCATTGAAAGAAACGATGTCATCCCGGACGGCGCAGCCGAGTCCCAGACCTCCTGCCGCAAAGTCCCATGGGGTCCCCGCTCTCCCCTGCGTTCCGGCGGGGATGACATCGTGGGGGGAGAAAGGGGTTCTAATAGCCTAAGCGGCCACTCAAGGTGCCGATCAGATCGACGACCGCTTCGCCAATCACAGTGCCTGGCAGATAGACCGCACTGGCACCCATTTGCTTGAGAACGGGCACATCATCGGGTGGGATCACGCCGCCAATAACGATCATAATGTCACTGCGGCCTTCCGCCGATAAAGCTTGGCGCAGGGCCGGCAAAAGCGTCAAATGGCCTGCCGCCAGCGAGGAGAAGCCGATGACATGGACATTATTCTCCACCGCTTGGCGGGCGGCTTCTTCAGGTGTGGCGAACAAGGGGCCAATATCAACATCAAAGCCCAAATCGCTAAAGGCGGTGGCGATCACCTTTTGACCGCGATCGTGACCGTCTTGGCCCATTTTCGCGACCAAGATTTTAGGCGGGCGCCCATCGGCTTTGGTAAAGGCGGCAATGGCGTCGCGGGCCTGTTGCAAGACGGGGTTTGCGGGGTCTGCTTCGCGGGCATAGACGCCCGAATTGATCCGGATTTCGGCCTTATGGCGACCATAGACATCTTCCAAAGCCAGCGAGATTTCGCCCACGGTCGCTTTGGCCCGAGCAGCCTTAATGGCAAGATCGAGGAGGTTACCTGAGCCATCACGGGCCGCTGCCGTTAAAGCCGCACATGCCGCATCGACATCGGCTTGATTGCGTTCAGCCTTCAAGCGCTTCAATTTCTCCAGCTGTTTCATCCGCACAGCCGTATTGTCGACTTTCAGGACCGGAACGTCGTCAACTTCATCGAGCGGGAATTTATTGACACCCACCACGGTCTGCATGCCGGTATCGATGCGCGCTTGGGTCTTGGCGGCGGCTTCTTCGATCCGCAATTTGGGTAAGCCCTGTTCGATGGCTTTGGCCATGCCGCCCAAGGCTTCCACTTCTTCAATATGTTTCCAAGCCCGCTCAGCAAGATCAGCCGTCAGCTTTTCGACATAATAGCTGCCGCCCCAGGGATCGATGGGGCGGGAAAAGCCTGCCTCTTCCTGCAGCACCAATTGGGTGTTGCGGGCGATGCGGGCCGAAAAGTCCGTCGGCAGGGCTAAGGCCTCGTCCAAACTATTGGTGTGCAAGCTTTGGGTATGGCCATGGGTTGCGGCCATCGCCTCTACGCAGGTGCGCACGGCATTGTTGAACACATCTTGCGCCGTTAGGCTCCAGCCAGAGGTTTGGCTGTGGGTACGCAATGCCAGGGACTTCTCGCTCTTGGGATTGAATTGCTTGACCAAGCGCGCCCATAGGGCCCGACCCGCCCGCATCTTGGCAACTTCCATGAAGAAATTCATGCCGATTGCCCAGAAGAAGGACAGGCGCGGCGCAAAAGCATCAATATCTAATCCCACCTCAAGTCCGGCGCGGATATAATCCAACCCATCGGCAAGGGTGTAGGCAAGCTCAAGGTCTGCTGTCGCCCCTGCTTCTTGCATATGATAGCCGGAAATGGAGATGGAATTGAACTTCGGCATGTTTTGACTGGTAAAGGCAAAAATGTCCGAAATGATCCGCATGCTGGGGCCTGGCGGATAGATATAGGTGTTGCGCACCATGAATTCTTTGAGAATGTCGTTTTGGATCGTGCCCGACAATTTGTCCGGGCTCACCCCCTGCTCTTCAGCTGCGACGACATAGAGTGCGAGGATGGGCAGGACCGCGCCATTCATCGTCATGGAAACGCTCATCTGGTCGAGGGGGATGCCCTCAAACAGCGTGCGCATGTCATAAATGCTGTCGATGGCCACACCGGCCATGCCGACATCGCCCAGCACGCGAGGGTGGTCGCTGTCATAGCCGCGATGGGTTGCAAGGTCGAAGGCAACCGAGAGGCCCTTCTGCCCCGCAGCCAGATTGCGGCGGTAAAAGGCGTTAGAATCTTCAGCCGTGGAAAAGCCCGCATATTGGCGGATCGTCCAAGGTTGTTGGACATACATGGTGGGATAGGGCCCACGAATATTGGGGGCAATGCCTGGAAGGCCACCTAAATGGTCAAGCCCTTTGAGGTCTTCTGGGCCATAGGCGGGTTTGACCAACACATCTTCCGGGGTGCGCCACATCTCGGCGCGAGCAGAAGGGTTGGCCGCGGCAGGGGCAAGCTTTGGCGTGCCCAGTTCTAGCATGCTGAAGTCTGGTAGCTTGCTCATACGGGCTCCTCCAGAAGCGAGATGGCGTGGGTGAGTTCGGCCAAAATATCGGCCCCAGCAAACAGATTGCGATCAATGGCAGGGGCTTGGAACTTACCCGCCAGCCAAATCTGCTTGGCACCGGCGGCTTTGAGCGCGGCAGCAGCGTCGCTGGCTTCTGCCTCATAAGTCGCATCATCGCCGCACAAGCAAACCAGCTGGGTACCACTGGCCTTAAAGGCTGCAATCAGCGCGGCAAGATCCGCATGGGCCACATCGGCACCCATAGCCTTGATACCACCTGCTTCAAAAGCATTGCGGGCAAAACCAGCCCGCGCGCTAAACTTGGCGAGACTGCCTAGGGTCGCGAGAAAAATCTTCGGGCTAAGACTGTCTGCCCGGTCGCGCAAAGCTTCAAAATCTTGTGCCAAACGCATGGGTGGGATCGCCCCTGCCAGCGGGGCCAGGGGCGCAGAGGTCGGCGAAATGGGGGGTGTTGCAGGCAAGACTTCGTCCAGATTGGCATAGATATTGATGCCAATGAGTTGGGTCTTGCGCTTGGCGATATCGCGGGTACGGGCGGCACGCGTTTGGGCAACCCAGCCTTGCACCAAGCCCTGGTCTAAAGCAGATGGCAGCCCCCCCGCCCGCTCAATCTCTTGCACCAAGGGCCAAGCGGCTTTGGCCAAATCTTCTGCCAAGGCTTCCATCGCCCATGCCCCGCCAGCCGGATCGGTGACCCGGCCCAGATGGCTCTCTTCTTGCAAGATCAATTGGGTATTACGGGCGATGCGGCGGGCATTCTCGTCGGCTAGGCCCAAGGCGCTTGTAAAGGGAAGGACGGTAATGACATCCGCCCCACCTGCTGCTGCCCCAAAACAGGCGCAAGTGGCGCGCAAAATATTGCTCCAAGGATCGCGCTTGGTTTGCATGCGGCCAGACGTCACCGCTTGCAAGCGCATCGGGGCTGACACGCCACACGCCTCAAGCACACGGGCCCACAGCCTGCGCGCGGCACGTTGCTTGGCAATCTCCACCACCACATCCGGCCCTGCAGCAAGCGTGAATAACAAGGTTGAATTGACTGCCTCGGGGGCAAGACCCATAGCCTCACCGGCGCGCAGATGGGCGATGCCCGAAGCAATCAAGACTGCCAATTCTTGCGCCTCAGACCCACCGCCTTCATGAACGGGCCGCGCATCGGCCCGCAAACAGGTGGCAGAAGGAAACAGGCTTTGGGTCTGGGCCGCAAAGCCCGCAGCAGCTTCAAGGCTACAGCCCGTTTGGCCGTTCATGCGGGCGGCCAAGGGGTCGAGATTAAAGGCAAGCTTTGCTGTGGCGCGTTCGGCTTCTGGCACGGCATCGGCTAAAGCCCGCGCGGCCCCTAAGGGATCAGCCGGTGCATCCAAGGCCACTGTGGCCAAGCCCAGCAACACGCCCTTAATCAAAACTTGGAAGTCTGCCACCCGGCTGGCTGCCACTCCGCAATTGCCGGTGGGATCAATCACAAATTCCAAGGAAGAGACACCGCGCTCCAAATCATAAAGCGCAGTCTGGTTTGCGGCATGGGGATCTGGGGTCAAGATGGATTGGCGAATATCCCATGGCAAAAAGGCATCGCGCACAGCTTCTGCACCGCGGATATAGGGCGCTTGCCCAGCCACCCCTGTGCGTTCACCCGGACTTGGCGCATCAGCGGCTGTATAAAGCGGCCGAATGGGCACACCATCATAGGTCTGCCCAATAAGACGTTCAAATGGAGCACCCTTCAATGCTTTTTCGGCCAGCTCTTGCCAGCGCGCGATTTCAGGGTCAGTGAAGCCAGAAGCGAGTGCGAATGGATGGGTCATAGGATGGCAAGTGCAGGCCTAAGCCCGCCTCGTCAAGACCTCACCTTGCGGTAGATACCAGTCGAACCAAGTCGGCTTGCCGCCGCAAGCCCAATTTCGCCAGCAGGCCTTTGATCTGGCTCTTTACAGTGGCCACAGATGTCTTGCGGATTGCGGCAATTTCTTCAACCATCCGCGCCTGCGACAACAGGGTTGCGATATTGGCTTCAGACTTGGTCAGCCCAGCAAAGACCTGAAGGCCGGTAATGGTTGCCATTTCGTCTTGGGTCGTTTTGGGCAGCAACACAGCCACATAGGGGCCTAAGGTCGCCTCGCATTTAAACAGGCGGACCATATCGACAACCCAGCCGTCCAAGTTACGCAACGGCACCGACAAATGCTTACCTTGATAGCCGTCATACAAAACACCAAGCCCTGCCTGGAGGTCGGTCACACTGCGAGCGGCCAAGGCAATTAACTTCCCATCTTTCAAGCGCAAGGTGCTGGAAGCCTCGATCCGACGGACCCATTTTGACGTGCCTGCATGAACATGGCCGGTTTGATCGACGATTACGCCATGAACGCCAGCAGCTTCCAGCCCGCTCAAAAACTGCTTGTGTTTGGCACGGCGATCTCTGTCTTCTTTCGACTCATAGCCGGTATCTGTTTGCCAGGACGGCATATGCTCCGTCGGGCTGCGGTCGATGGCGTCAAACGCCCAACCAAGGCCAACCGCTTCTGTATTGTCAAACCCAAGGGGTTGATCGGGTAAGCTGTCGTAATCTGGCCGAATCTTCAGATCCGAGCTGGTGTTTTCCGAACCAAGTTCTGGAAATGGCTCCATAGAGCCATCCATGCCGGGCTTTTCCGCGCTCATACAACTCCCCCAAGCCGAAGGGCCATCTTGTTGGGCCTATTGGGTAAAGTCCACTCAAAATAGCGGTTAATTTAATGCGAGATCAAAAATGTTTCGGAAATGTGATCGGATATCTATCAGACGCATCGGTGGCGGCACTAAACTTCTTGTGGCCAATGCCAGTTTAGGCGCGCGCTTCTACTTGCATCGTAGCGCAGGACGCGCCAAGACGGGTGCATAAAGGTAGCCATAATGGCACCCGCCACACTGCTCTGGGAGTTCACATGTCGGTACCTGCAGTTCTATCTCGTCTTCGGATCCCTGTGATCGGAGCGCCGCTCTTCATCATTTCCAACCCTGATCTGGTCATCGCGCAATGTAAGGCGGGCGTGGTCGGCTCCTTCCCCGCGCTGAATGCGCGCCCAGCGCCTGTGTTGGAAGAATGGCTGGACAAGATCACCACCGAATTGGGGGAATGGAATGACAAAAACCCAGACC
>NZ_JADCBK010000086.1 GCF_020253525.1 Aquidulcibacter sp. | reverse complement strand
TCATGATGGTCGCGCTTTCGGCCACCGCGCCGTTTTCGCCTGACTCTCCCACCGGCTCAGAGACTCCGGCCCAATCAGGTCCCCTGATGCCGGGGCTGAAAAATGCAATCGCGACCCCGGATGGGGCGGTTCCGCTGGACTGGGCGGGGCCTGCGGCCAAGCAACCCGGTGCGGATGCGAGTGTCGAAGCCTTTGATCCCACCGCGAGTTTGTTCGGCCCCTCCAATCTATGTGTCGTGACACCCGGACAACCCACGCCCAGCTGTGCGGTAGCCCCAGAGGAAAGTTTGAAGGTTACTTCAGACATTTTCACGGGTGATGTGAACCCAGATTCTACCTGCCAAACCCAAGAAGATGTCCGCATTGGCCCCGATGGGAAGCCGCAGCGTGTGTTTGCCACGGTCTGTGGTGATGAGGCAGATTCTTGGAACTATCGGCAACGGGCCACGCCCGCCAGCAGGGCCAATCCGACCAAATCGACCAATCGGGTGATTGGTCCAAATGATCTGGTGCCGCAAAAAACCCCTTGATCCATCCGCCCTATAAGGCAGGCGGGCAGGGCCTTTATCGCATCTGCCCGCTTGAAACCTGTATCCAAACAGGTTTCAACACAGTGTGTCCTACGCGCCATCCTCCTTCCGTCCGTTACCCTTTGAGCAGGGGCCGCCGCGCTTTGATGTGGGTCTTGCGCCGATTGAGCCGCACGCTTGGCTGATGCCAGACGACCAAGCCCATTGGATTGGCCCCAAAAACCAATTGATGGATGCCGAGCCGGATGCAGTTTTTGCGAGTATAACAGGCTCGATGCCGGGACAGATCGAGGCTGCGGCTTTGGTCGCATCGGCCTGTGGCCAAAGCTTTGATCCCGGCGAGCCGCCCCTATTTGCCGCCAGTCGTTTGGTTTCCGATGATCTGGTTTTGATGGAGATGCGTGACGGGGCTTGGACCAATACGGCGCTTTGTTTGTGCAGCCCAACCTTTTTTTCGGCCCATGAGGCGATTGGCAAGAGCCTTTTTGGTCTCCATCGACCTGTGCCGGGCGGCGATCCGGGCTTGGGTGGACGCATCTCTCGTGTGTTCTCCTTATTGCGCGATGAGCTTGTACTCGAGCGACATAATTGGACCGTCCAATGGCGTGACGCCCGCTATACGCCAGATGGTGGCCCTCTGCGTGCAGCGGCAGCCGCTGCTGGGCTTGAGGAAGGGCGCGAGGCGCTTCATGTGCGGGTTGAACGACAAACAATCCGCCGACTTCCAGAGACTGGTGCCGTCCTTTTTACCATCCGCATACGCCTCTATCGACTGGCAGATCTCCTGGGTGAAACCGCGCTCGCTCAGGCGTTTCAACAGGCTTGGTACGAGGCCGGCCCAGAGGTTCGTGCGTACAAAAAGTGGGAAAGCCTCGAGCGCCATGTTGCGGCCTTACTTGGCGATTATGCAAGAAATCCTTGACCCTTCTGCGTGTTACGCGTTGCGTCGGCGCGTGCGTTCGTTATTGTAGTTAATCACAGGCGCATGGCGCGAGTCCTATCCAAATTGGAGCAGCTGAATGTTTGCTCTAGAACCGAGGGTCACTTGAAAGCTTCCAAAACAAACTTGTTCCTGTTTGCCGGCATGGCAGCAAGCCTAGGCAGCCTAGCCTTGGCCCAGACAGCTGGACAAAAGCAGACCAAATCAAAGCGTTCGCAGCCTGCGCCGGTTGTGCAAAAGATTGCTCCGCCTGTGCCTGCGCCCGCGCCAGCCCCAGTAGAACAAGCCGCCACCCCGGCTGTTGAAATCCCCGCACCAATTGCCACGCCAGAACCCTCGCCACCGCCGCCGCCGGTCACAGATGAAGCCGCGCGCGCCTCGATCAAGGCGGGTACTGCGGCAAGTGCGGCTGGCGATCTGCGCCAGGCTGAACAAGCATTCCGCGCGGCTTTGACCTTGGCACCACCGGGAGAAGCAGGCGACGCCGTCGCCCTGGAAGCAGCCAAACGCCTCGGATTCTTAGCCTTTGAAAAGCGTGATCCCCGCTCAGCAGAGACCTTTTTTGGGGCTGAGGCTGTGCTGGCTCGGCGCTTATACTTCTCTGGCAAAATCTCACCGCGTGCCTTTGCTGACTCTGTCCAGCGCTTTGCCAGTGCCACGGGCTCTATGGGTCGATCGGGCGAGAGTGCGGCCTTGTCCTTTTACGCCCAAGAGATCAAATCACGCGCCCAAGCCGAAGTTTCATCGCAATTGCTCAATCGTGACACCAATGACCCGGCCGATAGCGTCGGCAATGTGCGTGTTGCTGCCAGCGGCTTGTGTGTTGTTGGACGTGACCCGATTTTAAAAGATCGCGTCAGTTGTGAGGATGAAGAAGGCGCTCGCGGGGAGGCTTTGGCTTTGCAAGCACGCCAGATCAAGGCCAGTGCTCCGCCGCCACCTACCAAGGCTGAACGTGAAGCCAAAGAGGCGAAAAATAAAGGCAAGGGCGGTTAAGCCGATCCTTTATGTGGCTTCACTGGATTGCGCATTGGGTCAAAGCCCAAGGCTCTCACCCAAAAGCCCAAAGCCCCGGGATATGTCCAAGCCCGCGCGGGGCCTAAATCAACATGCAAGAAGCTGCGGCCATAGCCTAAGCCTGTAAAGCCCGCATTCACGGCCGCCTGCAATAGGCGCGCCCGATTTTTATCTGTCACGGCAATATCGGCGGCTATCGCCTTGGTATGGTATGAGTTTTGAACGCCACCGACAGCGGCATTATGCACCCGACAGCGGTGGCCAGAGCGAATAGGCAAAGGCCCCATTTCCCGCCGCATCGCCTCTAATGCGTCCAAAAAGCGTGGGTCATGAAAATATTCCCCTTTGCAATGCTTGCGGCAGGGGCAGGCTAATTCTGAAGCCGAAAAATGCGGCCAACGCCAGCCGAGTTGTGTTGCGGGGGGAGGGGATGAAAAAAGGGCCATGGGTCAATCCTCAGCAAGAAGACGACACCATGGCCCCACAATCAGGTCAGTCGGATAGATTGACCGCTTAAGTCTCGATTAGCGCAATGGGGCGGCCAAAACGCGCGCTTTCGCGGCTTCATATTCAGCCGCCAAACGGTCGACCAATTCGCCAGCTGTGGCGATTTTCTTGATGGCCCCAATGCCTTGGCCGCAGCCCCAAATATCCCGCCATGCCTTTTTCGACTGATTGCCGCCCGAGCCAAAGTTCATGGCTGAGGGATCGCTTTCAGGCAGGTTTGCCGGATCAAGGCCAGCTGCCACCACCGATGGGGCCAGATAATTGCCATGCACGCCCGTAAACAGGTTGGAATAGATAATGTCGTCCGCACTGCTGTCGACGATCATTTGCTTATAGGCCTCTTCGGCATTGGCTTCGGCAGTCGCGATAAAGGCAGAGCCGATATAGCCAAAGTCTGCGCCCATGGCTTGGGCGGCCAAAACGGCACCGCCATTGGCGATGGAACCCGATACGCACAAAGGCCCATCAAACCACTCACGAATTTCTTGTACCAAAGCAAAGGGTGACAAGGTTCCAGCATGGCCACCAGCACCAGCCGAAACCGCGATGAGGCCAGTTGCGCCTTTTTCAACCGCCTTTTTTGCAAAGCGGTTGTTGATGATGTCATGCAAGGTGATCCCGCCGTAAGACTGGATGGCCTGGTTCACATCTTCACGGGCCCCAAGCGAGGTGATGACGACCGGCACTTTGAACTTCACACAGGCCTCAACGTCATGCATCAGGCGGTCATTGGTTTTGTGAACG
>NZ_JADCBK010000085.1 GCF_020253525.1 Aquidulcibacter sp. | reverse complement strand
GCGACCGCGTAACCGGTGCTGAGGCTGCTTTGCGGGCTCTTAAAGCCAAACTTGGCCAAGTCGAAAATCTTGAAGTCCGCGTCACTTATTTCGATGGTGGTGGCGCAGGTACAGCCCTTGCCGCAGGCCTCGATCAAGCCTTTGCCGATATTCCGCCGGACAGGGTTGCAGGGGCGATTGTGATCAGTGATGGACGTTTCATCGATGGGGAGGATGCTGCCCGCCCCTTCCCAGTACATCAAGTCCTTGTCGGTGCCCCACAAGAGCGGGATCGCCGGATCGATCTGAGGTCTGCCCCGCGGCAAGCACCCATTGGTGAAATTGCTAAGGTGATTGTGCGGGTCGAGGATAGTGACGACTCAGTCCCTCTAACGGTGCGGGTTGGCACGGACACACCACAAACGTTGAATGTGCCAACCGGCGAAGATATCGTCATTGAAGTGCCCATCGTGCAGCGCGGCCTTGTACCGATTGCGATTGAGACACCGGGCGTATCGGGGGAAGTCTCAACGGCGAATAATGGCCTCGCACTTTCGATTACGGGTGTTCGTGACCGATTGCGCGTAATGCTGGTGACTGGCCAGCCCTATGCAGGGTCGCGAGCGTGGCGCAACCTCTTAAAGTCAGACCCAAGCGTCGATCTGGTGCAATTTACCATTCTGCGTCCACCCGAGAAGCAGGACTTTACGCCAACCGAGGAATTGTCGCTGATCCCCTTCCCGACGCGAGAGCTTTTCCTCGAAAAGATTGATAGCTTTGACTTGGTGGTCTTTGACCGCTTCTCACGCCTGTCGGTTTTGCCAGATGCCTATCTCGATTCCGTCGCCCAATGGGTGGAGGGGGGTGGTGCTTTCCTGATGTTGGCAGGCCCGTCTGAAGGGCTGGATGAAGGGGTGCAGTCCACACCGCTTGGCCGCATTCTCCCCGTCCAATCACGCGGTGAGCCGATTGAGACAGCCTTCCGCCCAGCCCTTACCGAGCGCGGCCGCACGCATCCGGTTTCTGCAAGTTTGGCTGAGCAATCCGATACATGGGGCAAATGGTTACGCGTGCAGCCTTCCACCGCGACAGGGGACATATTGTTACAAGGCGCAGGCGAGCCATTACTTGTTTTGGGCCAAGTTGGGCGTGGACGGGTAGCAGCAGTGATGAGCGATCAAGCTTGGTTGTGGCGGCGCGGCTATGATGGCGGTGGCCCGTTTGATGAATTGTTCCGCCGCACGGCACACTGGCTGATGAAAGAAGCGGATCTAGAAGCCGATCGCTTGGTATTGCGCAGCCAACCAGGCCGCCTCTTGATTGAACGGCAAAGCGGCGAGGACCCAGGTCCGGCACAGGTCCATGTTTCGAGGCAAATCTTCCCAGTACCGCTTTTGCCCACCGGGACTGGTGTTTGGCGAGGTGAGACCCAAATGGCCAAACCCGGCTTGGTCTTTGTGCAATCCGGTGACAAGAGCGCTTTCATTGTCGCAGGGATTGGCAATCCAAATGAGGCGCGTCTTTTGACAGCTGACCCGAGCGCCCTCTCTGGACCTCAAGCCAAACAGGGGGGCGGAAGTGTGACATGGGTTGGCAAGGCCGGCACGGGCCCCCTCCCTGCAATCTCACGCCTTGGCAATCGCCAAAAAGCGGGCACGGAAGGCCTAAGCCTGCGGCGTGCTGGTGCGACAAGCGTTACGGCAACCAGTCGCGACGCGATCCTGCCGCCATGGGCTTATGCGATGATCCTCGCAAGCCTTGCCCTGTTGGCATGGTGGCGTGAGGGCAGGCTGGTGGTTTCCAGTCGTAAATCGTAACGTCTAGACGTTTTTCAGAAGCTTTCCCGTTGGCGCGGTCATGTCCGCCCCCTGTGCTGGTCGCCAAAGAATGCGCTTGGGATCAGCTGGGCCAGGTAAGGTCACTTGCCCCTTTGGCACTTGGCTAAAGCCATAAGGTGCAAAGAAGGCTAAATCTCCAACCAAAATCACTGGCAGGCCCGTTAAGTGATCGCTGGCTGTCAGGCAGGCTTCCACCAATTCGCCGCCCAAGCCTTGACCTTGCTGGTCTGGCGCAACGGCGATAGGGCCCAAAAAGAGAACTTCGTGACCTTGCTCGGTCACAAGCGGCCATAGGCGACAGGCACCGATGAGATGGCCGCCTGCCATAGCCACAAAAGACACGTCTCGTCGACTTTGATGCCCTTCACGCAGGCGTGCGGCTGCCTTCGCATGGCGGCCGGGTCCAAAGGCTAAAGCATAAAGTGCTTCAACGGCCGCATCATGGGTTGCGGCATCGGGCAGAAGGTCAAACTTCGCAGGCAATTTCAAGATCACTTTAGTGAAGACGGAGGGGTCGGCGCGCGACAAGCGTGCGCGCGCGATGCTTTAAAGGACATGCGCGCCGGGTGAAAGTCGCAAATCACACCTCTGAAATCACGCCCGTCCTTGCACGGGCAAAATTTCATCGAATGCAGTTTGAACCAAAGACCGGTGCCAAACGTATGAGATGCATGACAACATCCAAACTGCACCCCGCCTTCGCCCTTCTTCTACCGCTGCTGACGGTCACCGGGGTCGCAAGCCCCAGTCAGGCGGACACGCCTGAGCCCAGCTTTAAACGCATAATGCGCGAGGGTGCCTTTGAAATACGTGACTATGACAGCCAAGTGGTTGCCGAAGTGCGCGTGCCAGAGGGGCGTGGCGATCCCGCAAACGCCGGCTTTAGGCCGTTAGCGCGCTATATTTTTGGGGGAAACAAGCCGCGGGCTTCCATTGCCATGACCGCCCCGGTCACCCGTCAGCAAGAGGGGCAATCCATCGCCATGACGGCTCCCGTCACCCGTCAGGACGCAGGTGCAGAGTGGAAAGTGCGTTTCATTATGCCCGAAGGATCGACGTTGGCGACCATGCCCATACCCAATGACCCCAATGTCCGCCTCTTGGAGGAACCCGCTAGGCGCTATGGCGTGATCCGCTTCTCAGGGCTTGGCGGCCAAGCAACCATGGCGGAAAAAAGTGAAGAATTGCGCGCGTGGCTTATCGGCAAAAAACTGACCCCGGTTGGGACCCCGATCTATGCTTCCTATGATCCACCTTGGACCGCGCCGTTTCTGCGCCGACACGAAGTATGGCTCGCCCTGGCCGCACCGGCCAAGCCCTAAAGGCTCAATGCATTTGCTGATTGGCGGAAAGAGTGGCTGGGGTGCTAGGGATCGAACCTAGGAATGTCGGTACCAAAAACCGATGCCTTACCGCTTGGCGACACCCCAAGAGAGGCAGGCAGATAGACGCGCTTGGGCCGCGGTGCAAGACTTTTGATCACATAAGCACTGCCATACGAGGCGATCAGCTGCAGCAAGTCGTCTCAGCTTTCCTGTAGGGTTGCGATGTAGCTTTGGATCAGGTGATCAAGTTCACCCAGCCAATCGGCGCGCGCATCTTCTGGCACGTCAAAAGCCGCCGAAATTGCGGCATGCGCCTGGATCGTCAACATCTTTGCAACACGCGCTAAACGCGGCTTTTGGGCGGCGGCGGTAAAGGGTGTAAGGACTTGGACCAAGGACTGAGCGACAACATCATCTTCAAAGAAGGTGTAGCCTTGGCCGGCAAACAGGCGGTCGGAGGCTTCTGCCAAAATGACATAGGCCTGATTGCGCGCATAAAAGTCGAGAAAGGGTGCCAAAAAGCTACGGGCCGCTAATGCCAAATCTGCGGGCCTTTCTTGACTTTGTTGCAGCACAATTTGCTCAGCCAGAGCCGATAACTGCGCGCCAAAGCGTTCCATGAGTGCAGTTAAAAGCGCTGCTCGGTTTGGGAAGAATTGATAGAGCGAGCCCGGCGAAGTCGCCGCCTGTTTGGCAACCATATCCATTTTCAACCCCTCAGCCCCATGCACCAGAATCAACTCTGCCGCTGCGTCCAAAAGACGATCGACGCGGCGTTGGCCGCGGTCTTGGCTTGGTGCTTTGACTTTGGGGGCCGCGCTAACCGTCATCATTTCACCCTGCAATCGAAATCCACTTGACAATACGAGATTACTCTCATATTTGCAAACGCGAGATTAATCTCATATTTTGGAGAAAAGGTGATGACAATCCTTAACCGTCGTACCCTGATTGGTGGCCTTGCTGCGTCGAGCTTGGCAACACATGTCTTTGCCGGAACGGTCACCGATACGGATGTGATCATTATTGGGGCGGGGGTGGCGGGCATAGCAGCGGCGCGTCAGCTTAAGACCGCTGGCATTCGAACTCTGATCTTAGAGGCGCGCGACCGGATCGGCGGGCGCGTCCTGACCGACACCCAAACGCTCGGCCACACATTCGACCGTGGGCCCTATTGGCTGCACAATAAAGCAACCAACCCCTTGGTGCCCCTCGCGCGGCAAGCTGGCATCGGCCTTATTGAAAGTAGCTATGAAAATGGGGGTATTTTCGACAAAGGCATCCCCAGTACCAATCCATCCTGGAAGGACGCAAATGAGGCAGTGGTGGCGTGGGAAATGCGCCAACTTCTTCCCTTCGCCCGACTGAATGACCGGGCTTTGGGGGCGACCTTGCCCAATCCCACGCCGGCGCAACGCCACGTGGCCAATATTTTTGCCGTCGAAATGGGTGAAGACCCCAGCCTCGTCTCGCTGCAAGGCTATTATAATCTCGAGGCGGGTGAAGATTTGATTCCCGAAACCGGCATGGGCCCCCTCGTCCAAAGCTTAGCTGCTGGATTGGATATTCGTCTCAATAGTCCGGTATCGACACTGCGTTGGGATGGCGCGCACGGCGTCACCGCCATCGGAAGCTTTGGGCAAGTGAGGGCGCGAAAGGTCATCATCACCGTTCCGACAGGCGTTTTGGCCTCAGGCAGTATCCGGTTTGACCCAGCGTTGCCAATCGCGAAGCAAACAGCCCTTGCAAACTTGCCCATGGGTGCTTTGGAGAAGGTCGCCATGGTCTTGCCGTCGCCCATGCCAGATTTGCCCGAATATGCCCTATCCAATAGCCATATCCAGCAAGGCCAATATCATGCGCTGGTGAGCTCGCCCAACAAGCGATTGATTACCGCTTTGATCCCGGGACCCATGTCGCGCGCCCTACACGTGGAAGGCGCTGCTGCGATCGAAGCGTTTGCCCTTGATATACTCAAAAATGTGATCGGCTCACAGGCGCAGGTTCATGCACTAAGCTCGACCAATTGGCAGGGTGATCCGCTTGCCTTGGGATCCTACCCTCACCAAACAGTCGGCCATGCCCATGCACGAAAGATCTACTCCCAACCAGTTGAAGATCGATTATTTTTCGCCGGTGATGGCGGCGATGACCCTTTAGCTGTGACCGTAGGCGGAGCCTGGCGTCAGGGGCAGAAGGCCGCACAAACCATAGCCCGTCAGCTATCGACAAAGCGGCGCTGAGCGGCGCGATTGGCTTGTAACTGCCGCTAGGCGGCACCTGTAATTTCCTATATCACAACGGGTGATAAGCGTGCCTACCAGACCTATTTCTTGATCGAGATGTCGCAGGCGCGATGGAGGACAGGGTGAAGCAATTTTTTATTACGATCGCAGGCGTCTTTTTAGGCCTCGTCTTATTCTTTATCCTGATCCCTATCATGCTGATCGCCTCAGCCGTCGGCTCCAGCGCCCCGGTTACGCCATCTCATACGGTTTTAAGCCTTGATCTGCGAGAGCCCATACGAGACGTGCCAGCCACCAGCCCGTTTGCAGGTTTTGCCGGCGGTAACTCTGTTGTGGAAATTGTCCGGAAGCTGCAGGCAGCAGAAACAGACAATAACGTCAAAGGCTTGTTCGTGCGCGCTAGCGAAGGCGGACTGGCCCCCGCCCATGCCGAAGAAATTCGCCAAGCCATGCTGGACTTTAAAGCAACCGGCAAATTTGTGGTCGTGCACGCTCAGGGCTTTGAAAATCCGACGCTTTCCAACTATGTCGCCGTATCGGCTGCCAGCGAGATGTGGATGCAAGGCACCACCGATTTTGCAGCCACAGGCATTGTTGCCGAAACCATGTTTTTGGGCGGCTTCATGGAGAAGTTTGGGATACTTCCCCAGTTTGAACAATTCAAAGAATACAAGAATGCGGTCAATACCTACACCGAAAAGACCTTTAATGCCCCACACCGCGAAGCCACAACTGCTATGTTGGGCAGTATTTATAACGCATTCTTGGCCTCAACCGCCTTTGATCGCAAAATCCCTGTAGAAGCGATGAAGGCAGCACTCGATCAGGCCCCCTTATCCGCAGAGGCTGCTTTGCAAGCCAAGTTGATTGACAAAATCGGTCAACCTGAAGACGCGATGGAGGCCGCCCTTGCCCGTGCAGGTGGCAGCAATCGGGCCGAGTTTGTTGACCTCGCCAGTTATCAATTGCCCCTCGAATCGGGTCCTGTAATCGCTTTGGTTGGCGGTGAAGGGGCCATTGTGACTGGGGAACGAAGCGGCGATCCGTTTGCACAAGAAAGCAACATCACCAGCGACGATTTCGCCGCTGCCATCCGCGATGCGACCGATGATGCCTCGGTAAAGGCTATTGTATTTCGCGTGTCCTCGCCCGGTGGTTCCCCCAGCGCATCAGATCAAATTTGGGCAGCAATTGAGCGGGCCAAGAAGGCTGGCAAGCCAGTTGTGGTGTCGATGGGGGCCTATGCAGCCTCAGGCGGCTATTATGTTTCCACAGGGGCTGATGCGATCTTGGCGATGCCATCGACCATTACGGGCTCTATTGGCGTGTTCAATGGCAAGTTCGTGATCAATGAGGCGCTCAATCGTTATACCGGTGCCAATATCGCATCCATTCAGGCTGGGGGTGACTTCGCAAACGCCTATTCCTCCGCCACACCTTATACCAATAGCCAGAAAGCTGCCATGAATGCGGCGGTGACCCGCATCTATGACGACTTTACGGGCAAAGTTGCAGCTGGTCGGAAGCTTCCCCTGTCGCGCGTGCAAGAGGTTGCAAAGGGACGGGTTTGGACCGGGAATGAAGCCAAAGACCTTGGCCTGGTCGATCAAATTGGCGGCTTACGTACCGCGATCTTGAAAGCCAAAGCCTTGGCGAAGATTGAAGCGAAGGACAGCATCACCTTGCGGACCTATCCCAGCGTCGAAGATCCTCTAACAGCCTTTAGCCGTGCCTTTGGGGCGAGTGCCGAAAATGCCAAGGTTATGGCCCGTGCCGCCACAGTGATTGGCACGTTGGCTGGCGATGAACGCCTGTCGCAGATTTTAAATGAGGCCTCTCAAGCCAGAGGCCCCAGCATGCATGAGCCAGTTCGGGTACACTGACACCTAGGTCAGCTATTCCACAGCGAATTGGCGCGCGGCTTCGGTCAAGGTCTGAACGAGAGCCCGCTCTTCTTTCGAGAGAAGCGGGTTCCAAACGTCAAAGATCAATACAACGCGCAATTCATCGCTGTCATTGCGCGCCATATGTTCGAGCGTATCGTCAAAGATCAGGACTTTGCCCACTTCCCAGCGTCTTTGCTCAAAGCCGACGCGATAGAGGCACTTGTCCGGCACTACCAAGGGCAAATGCACCACGAGACGGGCATTTGTTTCACCATGGTGAGGCGGGATCTCAGTATGAGGTGCAAGGGCTGAGAACATCGCATTCGGGCAAAGCCCGCCAATCTCAGCCATCTCCACGTTTTCCAAGGCCGCTGCTGTCTTGGGACAGGCCGCGAGATTAGCCTCATCGCGGACGCCACCGCGCCACAGCGAAAGACTGCTCCAACGTTGCGAGTGATTGAGTTCCGCCCACTGGTTCACAGGGTCGCCGGGTTGATAGGCAATATAGGGCTGGAAGGCCTCTTGTTGGCTGTGCAGCGCCGCCTTTAGCTCCTCAGTGATGGCCTCCGTCTGGGCTTCCAAGGACGCAACCCACGAAAAATCCTTGGGATCATAGAAGGGGATGGCGGGAAGGCGTGGAACATGAAGCTGGTTGCAATCTGAGTGATAGGGCTTGGTTTGGCCCGACATAATCGAAATGGCTTCCTGCCATTGCCCCGAGAGGCCCCCTACCCCGCCAACAGCCTCAAACAAGGTGATGGCATAGGCTTCTTGATAGTCCCGCACCAGTTTGGCCGCCCGGGCTAAGCCTGGTGCCAGACTGGGTGGCCAATGCGCTTCAGGCGGCGCAATCTTCAAGACATTGCGATAGGTAACAGCCGCCAGTTTCAACCGGCCTTGGCGCTCATACAAGGCCCCTTTCGCCAATAGGGCAGGATAGAAATAAGCGTCTGCCGCCAAGGCAAGCTGGAGCGCTGCAAACTCTCCCTCAACCTGGCCCAGCTCGCGGCGAGCATTGGCCAACATCAAGGCAATCATCGGATCTTGTGGGATTAGGGTGCAGGCCCGCGCCAACGCATGTTCGGCTTCGATAAATGCGCCGCGTTGAAAGGCATGAATACCCAGACGATGCAGCGCTAAACCATGGTCTGGGGCCGCTTTAGCGACCTCGCCCCACAAACGCTCGGCCTCCGCCCAGTGCCCATCGCCAGCGGCCTTTTCGGCTTGCGCCACCCAAGCATCAATTTGTGCGGTCATCTACATTCCCCTCCCCGCTTTATGAAACCATCACAGAGGCGAAGCAAGCTTAGGCCATGCAAACAAAAACGGCGGGTCCCGAGAGACCCGCCGCCATGTTTTAATCTGAAAAATCAGATCAGAACTTCACATTGACGCCGAGCGCATAGACGCGGCCCAAAGTGTCGTAGTTCGATGGGAAGGTGTTCCCCGAGTTGTACGAAGTCGTACCGGTTTCGTTACCGATGATTGGTGGATCTTCGTCGAACACGTTAGCAACCGAAGCGGTCAACGAAATCGCGCTGTTCACGTCCCAAGACGCGGCCAAGTCGATATAGTTGTAAGCTTTGATTTTTTCGAATTCGTCGAAAATACCAGCTTTCAAAGCTTCTTCAAGCTTGATTTCGCTGGAATGACGCCAGTTGTACGAGAACTGGAAGTCACCAACAGCCCAAGTGGTGCGCTGCACCGAACGGAACTGGTGGGTTGGATCGCAGCTCGAGCCATAGAAACCATTACAATCAATGATGTCCGAAGTTGGCGTCGTGCGGGATTCGTTCTTGGTGTAGTAGTTCGCATTGTAAGAAATGCGGATCGAACCCCACTTGCTGTCGAGACCTAGGCTTTCGAGGTCAAAGCCAGTGTTGACACCCAATTCATAACCAGCAGCTTGGCGATAATCCAAGTTGGTGGTCAGCAAACGGATACCCGCACCCGGCGTTGCCAAGTCGCCGTTGATACGAACGATCAACGAGCAGAACGATTGCACACCGTTCTTATAGCAGCCATCCAGCACTTCTTGAGGTTGGCCGAGACCAATCGTGTCCGTGATCTTGATGTCATAATAGTCAAGAGTCACAGCGGTGTTCTTCAAGAAGCCACCGAGGTCAGGACGCCAAACGAAACCGACGGTGAGCGTGTCACCTTCTTCTGGCTTCGGTGGACGGGTTGGGTCAGAACCTTCGAAGGTACCGATTTGGCCGGCCACGATGTCTTGAACAGTCCATACTGCGCTTGGTGCTTGGCCAGTGGATTCGCACAAGGCGCGCAAGGCGGCCGTACGCTGAGCAACTGGTTGAGCAATCGAGCAGGGATCTGCACCCGAGTTACGCAGACCGGTAGCAAATGGCGAGAACAATTCACCAACGTTTGGTGCACGAGCCGCTTTTTGCTTCATGGCGCGGAAGCGGAATTGATCGTTCAGAGCCCAATCCAAACCTGTTTTCCAAGTCGTGTTCTGACCGGTCAGTGAGTAGTCTGCCAAACGATAGCCGAGTTCGAGGTTCAACGACTCAAACAATGGCTTGCCCGAAACCAAAGGCACACCAATTTCGGTGAAGACTTCGTTCACGCTATAGCCACCAGCGACTGGCAAGGTGTTACCACCAGCACCACCCAAGCAGCTCGTTGGCGCGAGCTTCAAGCACTCGTCTGGGGTCGTCTTGCCGGTTTCGTTACGATACTCGTAGCCGAGAACGAAGCTAACTGGGGATTCTGCCATTGGGCTTTGGAAGCCATGCAGAGGACCACCAACCGACACGTTTGCAATGCTCTGCGTGTAGTTTTGTTGCTCAAGAGCCGTACCCGAAGAGTAGGCTGCCATGGCTGGTGTGATCGAACCGAAGCCACCGAACAGGTTGATCGGCACGCAGGTGGAGTCGCCATTGGCGCACAACGTGGTGCTGGTTGCATTCAGAGCATTCTGAATGTTGGCAACGTTGGTATAGCCAGCCGAGACGTTGGTACGATCTGCTTGGCCCATTTGAACCGACGCATCCCAAGTCCAGTCTGGCAAATACTGACCCAAGTCACCCTTCAAGCCCAAGACGAATTGGAAGGTGTTGTTGTCATAAGTGGTCGACCGTTCACCGAATTCAACGGTACGACGACGGATCGAGAGTTGCAGCGTATCAGCCTCATCAACCACACCGTTGTTGTTTACGTCGATCCAGCGGCCGGTCGTGACGCCTGGTGCAACCGCTGGCGTGGTGCCAACTGCAGGCGAACCGGTACGGAACAAGTTTGCTTCAGCGATGATTTTCGCACGAGCTTGAGCCGACAAGAATGGGTTGTTCAGAGGAACGTTGAACAGGTTGCCGAACACGCCCGATGGTGCGATCTGCTGGCGAACGTTGGTCGCAGCGAAGGTTGCACGGCCATAAGCTTCAACATGATCGTTGATGTCATAGCGCGCAATTGCGGTTGCCGAATAACGCTCTTGTGGGGTTTGGTAGTAGTTATAGGGGTTGAAGTTGAAGCGAGAGCAGTTCGCACCCAAAGTACCATTGTCCAAGAACTGGCCGCCACCACCCATGTAGGTGATGCGGGTTGGGATACCCGTTGTCGAACCACCGCCTGCGGAGTCCGCATAGACATTTGGACCACCGCAACCAGCAGCTGCAGCTGGCAAGGAGCCGGCGCGGCCTGCACCAGTCGAGGATGCAACCCCAACCACGCCAAATGGACGCATGGCCAAGGTAACGGCATCACGTTGAGTCCAGTTCAACGACAGCGCCACGTTACCGCGGCCATCGTCCAAATTGGCCCCCATAGCAACCGAAGCGGTTACGATTTGGCCGTCATTGTCGCCCGTGATCGAACGCTTCAAATCGACTTCAATGCCTTCGAAGTCCTTCTTCAGCACGAAGTTGATAACGCCCGACATAGCGTCCGAACCATAAACGGTGGAAGCACCACCGGTCAGGATATCGACGCGCTCCAACATCGCTTGTGGCACGGTCGAAATGTCAACGATACCATTGATGTTGTAGGGGGTCATACGCTTACCGTCCATCAGGACGAGGTTGCGTTCAGCGCCAAGGCCGCGCATGTTGACCGAGGTCACACCAGCGGTACCATTGTTGACGTTTTCACCGTCGCCTGGGATGGTCGAAGGCAACGAGCGGAGCAGCTTTTCGGCTTCTGCGACTTGGTTCAGCTGGAGCTCAGCGCCACCGATCGACGTAATCGGGCTGGCCGATTGCACGCCGGGTGCCGAAATCCGCGTACCGGTGACGACCACGACTTCAGCGGCCTTCTCCTCAGTAGCAGCCGCCGTCTGGGCGAATGCTGGTGCTGCGAAGCCGAGGCCTGCAACAATAGTGCTCGCGAGCAAGAGCTCGCGGGTCATCGAAATTTTCATATTGG
The DNA here is from genome assembly GCF_020253525.1 of Aquidulcibacter sp. Classification (GTDB taxonomy): domain Bacteria; phylum Pseudomonadota; class Alphaproteobacteria; order Caulobacterales; family Aquidulcibacteraceae; genus Aquidulcibacter. The sequence continues at coordinate 22,929 of NZ_JADCBK010000085.1, read as the reverse complement.
AACCTCCATTTGTCCCCTGCCCGGTTGCTTTATGACTCAGCTTTTTCAGGCAATAGGACGAGAGTTAACCAGCACATTACAAGTCGTCAACGCTTCAATGACAGGTAAATGACGGTGTGTCCGCAAATTGTTGCTAAAGTGTCTCACTTCGCCGAAGGCTTGGGCAAGAATGCCCAATGCACAGCTTATCAGGAGAAATTTTTTACCTCAAACTCGGGCAAACTGTCACAAAACCCCGGGAAACATCCGGCTCATTAACGAAAAAAGGCGGCCCCGAAAGGCCGCCTTCTCTCATTCTGACAATCAATCCGACGACTAGAAGCGGCGGATGATGGTTGCGTTGTACGAACGGCCGAACTGGTCGTACTGCGAGGTCAAGGCCGAGTTGCCCAAGCGCGAGAAGAACACACCGGTCGAGATCGATGGTGGAGCTTCGTCGAACAAGTTGCGGACGCCGCCAACGATGGTCCAGTTGTCCGAACGATAACGGACGCTGATACCATGGGTGATGGTGGTTTCAGTCTTAGTCTTGTAGAGGACCGAACCGATGCCGTTGTACGCATAGTAAGAACCAGGCGTTGCAACGATTGGGTTCACACCATTGTTGAACCGGGTTTCGTTCGACTGACCAATGGCATCGATGTTCCAGCTATAGGTCCAGTCTTTACGCTCAAAGCGGATTTGAGCTTGACCGACATAGATGGGTTCACCGATATCGCCAGCTTGTTCCAGCAATGCCGTGTCCGAGAACAGACCGGTCTTGTTGGACAAGGTCCAGCGGTGCGCGGTGTCGATGACCAAGTCGCCGAAGGCGAAGTCTTTACGGTAGACGGCCTTCAGGTCGATACCTTCAACTTGGGTGACGTTCACGTTCACATAGTCGTTGGCAACCGTCAAAATCTGGCGGAAGCGAGCCGACGCTGGGTTCGTGTCGCGGGTCAAGAGGCGGCAGAACTGGTCAGCACGGGATTGATCGGCAGCACCATAGCAGGAGCCGACGATGTTACCTGCACCAAACTGAGCAACCTGATCGGTCACTTCAATTTGCCAGTAGTCTACACGCAAGTTCAAATCGATCTTGGATGGGGTGTAGACGAAGCTGAAGATATCCGAGCGGGACTCTTCTTCCTTCAGCGTGCCTGCACCACCACCGGTGAAGATGGTTGCCGACTGGTTGGTCCCGTTGGTGAAGCCGTTATAGTCGCCGGGAATGCCAGCGGCCAAGCAGCGTGCCTTCAAGATCGCATTGGTGCTGAGATCGTGGTTGATACAGGGGTCAATCGCGGTCTGAGCCAAGAAGCCAGTTTGGTCGCCCAAGAACAATTCGAACAAAGCAGGTGCGCGGTATGAAGTACCGGCAATTGCCACGATCGCAAATTCTGGGGTGATTTTCCAGTTGGCAGTCGCCTTCCAAGTCGAGTTGGACTCATAGGAATCGTAGTCGGTGAAGCGGTAGGCCAAGTTCACTTGGAAATCTTCAACCAGCGGAACTTTCGAGAGCAGAGGTGCTTCGAGTTCGCCGTAGACTTCCTTAACCGTGTCTTCGCCCTTGGTGATGCCTGCAACCGTGGTCAATGCAATGTTCGCACGCAGGGTTTCAGCCCCTGGAACGTCATTGATGCTGTAGTTACGATATTGTGCACCCAAGTTCACCTTCACAGCGTCAGATGCACCAGGAACCTGGAACACGTCGCCGGAAACGTTGGCTTCGAAAACGGTCTGCTCATAGACGGTTTTGCCGGTGTTTTCGTTGTTGAAGAGATAGTTGTACTCTTCAGCAGTGTAGTCACCGCGCAGAACGCGTGGGTCGAAGAAGTTGATCGGCAAGCAGGTGCCGCCCGAAACGGTTGGGGTTGGGCAGCTCACAACACCCGTGGTTGGGTTGCGGGTTGCGTTTGCCATGGCCGTCAAGCGGTCTGCAAGAATCGCAGTGCCGGTATAGGTGCCTTCACCGCTGCTGGTTTGAGCATAGATGTCCCATGCGCCGTTCTTCAACAGGCCCATGATGCCGTTGCCGGTTTGGCCCTTGATGCCGCCAATAACCTGCCAAGTCTCAACGACCTGCTGGCTGTTGGCTGGCCGCACGATGACGGGCTGTGCCGAAACGCCAAATGGGTTGAAGGCGTTAGTGGCAGGGATCGTGAAGAACAGCTGAGCCGCACGCTCTTGGCTCGACTCACGCTTTGCATAAAGCGCTTCACCGTAGACTTCTACGCCGCCCAAAATGTCCAAGTCCCGTGCCGCAGTGGCGTAGAAGTTGGTGCGCTTGGATGGCGAGATGATGTCGGTGTTAGCAACCAGTGGATGCTCATAATCGATCTGGTTAGCCACTGGCTGACCAATCACCCCGTTTTGTGGGCTGAACAAGCGGCGATAGCCTGGCAAGGTCAAAACGACTTGCTGGCTGGCGCAGGTTGCGGTCGCACCGGTTGGCAACAAGCACAATGTCGTGCTGCCCGTGACAGGGCGAACCGATGGGTTCAAACCGACGGTGCGAGCGGTGATGGCTGGATCGGAAATCCAGGTGCCGCCCATGGTTTGCACGCCGGCGACGATCGTCGACGCGTTACCAATTGGCGAAATCCGGTTGAACGACGGGCCGATACCAAAGCACTTAGGCTGGCCAGTCTTTGGATCGATGAAGTCGGCGCGCTGGCCTGTTGCTGCATCGAACACATAGTCTTGTTGGCAATAATCACGGTCGCCGTACTTCAAGGCCTTTTGCTCAAAGTAGCTACCGCTGACCATCACGTTCCAACGGTCGGCTGTCTTGCCCCACAAAGCACCAACGGTGAATTGCTCACCGGCGCCTGCTTCGGTCAAGTTGCCCGAAGCGGTTGCTTCAAAGCCGTTGACGTTGCGACGAACGATGGCGTTGACAACACCGCCCACAGCGTCCGAACCGTAAATTGGCGAAGCGCCATCGTTCAGGATTTCGTAGCGGCTGATTGCCAAGTTAGGAATGGTTTGCAGGTCGACAGCACCAACCTGACCGCGCACACCCGATGGTGGCAAACGGCGGCCATTCAACAGAACCAAGGTACGCTGTGCGCCCAAGCTGTTGAGACCAACGGTTTGAATACCTGGGCCACCTTCAACGATGAAGCCCGAGAAGAAGTTGTTGATCTGACCCGAACCCGCAGCAGCCGTGGAGCTTTGCAGGATTTCAGCCGCATCAATGGTACCCGACAGCACGGCGTTATCGTTCGAGATAACGGTCAATGGTGCAGCGGTGTTGAACGTATCGCGACGAATGCGCGAACCGGTCACAACGATGGTTTCAGCTGCTTTAGCAGGTGTAGCAGCAGGAGCTGGCGCAGCAGCTGGAGCGGTTTGAGCGCTGGCAACGGCTGGGATGAAGGTCAGTGCGGTCAACGCGGTTGCGCCGATCAAGGAAGCACGAACGGATATTTTCAAGGTATTCCCCCTTAAGTAACCAAAATCCACTACGCAACTCTCAGGTAATCTGAGGAGAAAAATTGTGGATTCTGCATTGGGGGGTGTAGAGCGCGAACGAAAAAAGGTTGCAAGGACTCTTCCTGCCCAAACACCACATGTTCATCACTTGTGAAAAATTTGTAACATGTTTGCCACACTCTTGTGCATTGCAGGTGTTCGCTGTTACTCAGGTTGCCCTTTACACCGGAGCGTATAAATACCTGCCAAGGCTGCGCTCCTGTTGCCGCCGCAATCATGTCTCGAAAGCACGACTTTCCATGGGGTCATCACATATGTTCGCAAAACGACTTGCACTTCTTGTATCAACTGCGATCTGCGTCGCTGCTGCCGCCACCAGCGCGGTGCAAGCGCAAAACTTTAAGCCTACTGGCCCTGCCCTCCCCGTTGACGTGATGTCTCGGGACTGGGGTGTTTGGAGTGCTCGCATCAGCCCAGACGGTAAGCACATTGCCGCATTAGCAGGCATTCCCGGGCAAAATCCTGTAATCCGCGTCTGGTCGACCGACGACATGAGTAAGACCCCAACCCAATTTGGTTCCAAGACCATGCGGTTTACGGGCTTTCAATTCATGAACAATTCGAAGCTCTTGGTTTTTGCAAACCAGCCGGTGGCGGCAGGTGCCAACTCCAACTGGCAAAGCAAAGCAGCCATTGCGAATTTGGACGGCTCTTCCTTCCTCGATATCTCGCAAGACGATAGCACCGATGCGCGCGGCGATGACCGCATCATCGGCTTCTCGCTGTTCAACCGTCTGCCAAAAGAAGAAAACGTCGTTCTGATGGAAATCCGGCGTTTCTCTGGCACTGAGATTGTCCGCCTGAATGTCAATTCCGGACGCCAAGATCGTTTCGCCCGTACCGGTGAGAATGAGAGCTTTGAGTGGTCAGACAGCGACGGCAACATCAAGCTGAAGAGCCAGCTTCGTGCCGCCAATGGCGTCTACACGCAATATGTCTATTTCCGCGAGAGCAATAATTCGGAGTGGCGCGAGCTTCCCGGCCTGCGTTTGCCGTTGAACGATCGCTTCAACATTACGCCGGTTCACGTCTCAAAAGACAATAAGAGCATTTATGTTCTGACCAACCGGGACTCAAACTTCGATGTTCTGGCCAAATATGACTTGGCAACCGACACCCTAGGGCCCCCAATCGCGCAGAATACTGAGTTCGACATTTCCAGTGCGAGCTTTGGTTCTTCCGCAGACGAAGATGCCCTGACGCAAGACCCCTTGCGGACCTTCTGCTGGGCCGGCCCGTCCACAGAATGTCAGTATTTTGACCCAATCGACAAGCGGATCGCAAACCTGCTTGAGCGCGCCTTGCCCGGAACGAACATCAGCTTTGGCGTGCGCAATTCAGGTGCAAATGTCTTGGTGACAGCAACCGCACCAAATGTGCCGACCACAACTTATTTGCTGAAGAATGAGCGCCAGCTCATCAAAGTTGGCTCGGTATTGGACGGCTGGGATCGCACCAATTTAGGGCCTGCAGAATGGGTCTATTACCCTGCCCGTGATGGCTTCCAAGTTCCTGGCATCCTCTATTTGCCACCTGGCTACAAGAAAGAGCGCGATGGTCGTTTGCCACTCGTCGTGATGCCACATGGTGGTCCATGGTCGCGCGACAATATGGACTTTGACCGCAGCTTCTGGCCGCAAATGTTTGCAACCCGCGGCTTTGCCGTTCTGCAGCCACAATATCGCGGCAGCGACGGATTGGGGAAAGCCTTGTGGAAAGGTGGCGACAATCAATGGGGCGCCATCATGCAAGACGACAAGGATGACGGTGCAAAGTGGTTGGTTGACCAAGGCATTGCCGATCCAGATCGGATGATGATGTATGGCTATTCCTATGGCGGCTTTGCTGCGGCAGCCGCTGCCGCCCGCTCCAGCAATCGTTCGGCAGGCTTGTGGCAATGTGCCATCTCGGGTGCACCCGCGATCGATCTGCAACGGATTTCGACCGATTGGGGTGAAAGCCGCCTGCAACGTGTTATCCAGGGTGTGACTGTCGGTGGTTGGGATCCTATGGCCAACCTCGACCAAGTGAAAATCCCTTGGCTGGTTTTCCATGGCGATTATGACCGTCAGGCTGACACCATCCACTCGCGAACCGCAGCAGCGCGGATGCGTCAGGTCAATCCCAATGCGAACTTCCGCTATGTGGAAATCCCCCGCATGTCGCATCAGCTGATTCAAATGTATCCAGAGCACAAGACCCAGTTCTTGAACCTGATCTTGGATTGGACCGCAAATAATTGCGGCAACATCTCGGACAAATTCGACGAGCCTGGCTTGAAGTCCACCATTACGCGTCGTGCATCGAAGTAAGAGACAGCGCGTCAACGCAAAACATAAGCCCGGCAGGACATCCTGCCGGGCTTTTTGTGACCCTTAATCCAGTTAGGCCCTAGAAACGACGGGTAATTGTTGCATTGAAAGAGCGCCCGAATTGGTCATATTGTGAGGTTAAAGGCGCATTCCCTAATCGAGCAAAGAACAAGCTCGTGCTGGTTGAAATTGAAGGTGGCGGCTCATCAAAGAGATTGCGAATACCTGCTACCAAGGTCCAGTTATCTGAACGATATCGCACGCTAGCTCCGTGCGTGATTGTGGTTTCAGTCTTGGTCTTATAGAGAACAGAACTGACACCATTATACGCGTAGAAGCTGCCTGGCGGCGCGGAAACTGGATTCACACCTTGATTAAAGCGTGTTTCGTTCGATTGACCGATTGCCTCCACCGTCCAAGCATAGGTCCAATCCTTTCGCTCGAAACGAAACTGAGCCTGCCCCACATAGATAGGGTCGCCAATATCGCCCGCTTGTTCCAGCAAAGTCGAATCGGAGAATAATCCCGTCTTGTTGGATAATGTCCATCGATGGGCAGTGTCGATGACAAAGTCCCCGAAGGCAAAATCCTGTCGATAAACTGCACGTAAATCGATACCTTCAACTTGAGTAACGTTCACATTCACGTAGTCATTTTGGATGGAGATGATTTGCCGGAAACGATTTGATGACGAATTGGAATCTCGGGTGAACAAGCCACAAAACTGGTTGGCTCGCGCTTCGTCGGTTGCCGCATAGCAAGTTCGGACGATGTTGGCCGCGCCGAACTGGGCAACTTGGTCTGTTACTTCAATTTGCCAATAGTCCACGCGGAGGTTCAAATCGAATTTAGTTGGTGTGTAAACGATACTGAAGATATCAGAGCGAGACTCTTCTTCTTTCAATACCCCAGCTCCGCCGCCCGTAAAGATGGTCGCAGAAGAACTCGAACCATTGGTCGCACCATTGTAATCACCTGGTATGCCGGCAGCTTCACAGCGCTGCTTCAAGAGCAAATTACTGCTCTGTTCGTGGTTGATACATGGATCAACTTGGCTTTGCGCCAAAAAGCCTGTTTGATCGCCTAGAAACAATTCAAACAAGGCCGGCGCACGGTAGGAGGTGCCCGCGATTGCTACGAAAGCAATTTCCGGCGTAATCTTCCAATTCGCAGTTGCTTTCCACGTTGTATTGGAGTCGTAGGAATCATAGTCCGTGTAACGATAAGCAAGATTGACAGTTAGGTTCTCAATCAAAGGTCGATTCGCAAACAGAGGGGCTTCGATTTCGCCATACACTTCCTGAACGGTATCCTCCCCACGCGTGATCCCCGCACCCGTTGTTAAAGCGACGTTGGAACGGAGTGTTTCAGCGCCCGGCACATCATCAATACTGTAGGTACGATAATGCGCGCCCAAATTCACCTTGACGGCATCTGAAGCCCCAGGAATTTGGAAGATGTCACCGGAGACATTTCCTTCGACCACAGTTTGCTCATAAATGGTGCGGCCTTGATTTGGCGCATTAAAGAGGTAGTCGGACTCTGCAGCGGTAAAGTCTCCACGCAGCACTCGGGGGTCAAAAAAATTGATGGGTAAGCAGGCCCCACCCGACAAAGCCGGAGTTGGACAACTTATGACGCCTGTGGTTGAATTTCGCGTTGCTGCGGCGCTTGCTGCCAAACGATCTGAAAGGATGGACGTGGCACTATAGGTACCCTCACCCCGACTGGTCTGCGCAAAGACTTCCCAAGTTCCATTTTTGAAGAGACCTGCAATTCCAGTCCCGATTTGTCCTTTAACACCCCCTACTACCTGCCAAGTTTCAACCTCTTGGCTGCTAAAGTTAGGTCGGGCAATAACTGGCTGTGCCGCAAATCCGAATGGATTGAATGCATTGGCTGCGGGTACTATGAAAAAGAGCTGGGCGATGCTCTCTTGGCGCGACTCACGTTTCGCGTAGAGGGCCTCCCCATAAACTTCTATCCCGCCCAAAATATCCAAGTCGCGCGCTGCGGTTGCATAAAAATTGGTCCGCCTGGAGGGGGAGATCACGTCGGTATTATTGACCAATGGATGATCGTAATCGATTTGAACCCCGACGGGCGCCCCTAGCACTCCGTTCTGAGGGCTAAAGAGGCGACGGAAGCCAGGAACCGTCAACAGCGCCTGCACATTCGCACACGGCGTTGTAACACCTGCCGCTGTCAAGCAAAGCGTGGTGCTTCCCGCAATACGGCGAACGGAGGGATTTAGTCCGAATGTTGCAGCCGTAATCGATGGATCAGCAACCCAGGTACCACCAACGGTCTGCGTGCCGTTTATCACTGTCGCATTCGTACCGAGCGGCGAAATCCAGTTGAACGAGGTGCTACCGATCCCAAAACACTTGGGTTGCCCAGTTTTAGGGTCTATAAAGTCGGCCCTCTGGCCTGTGGCGGGATTGAAAACATAGTCCTGCTGGCAGAAATCACGATCACCATATTTGAGTGACTTTTGCTCAAAATAACTACCGGTGACCATGACATTCCAACGGTCCGCCGTTCGCCCCCACAGGGCACCAACATTGTATTGTTCACCACCGCCTGCTTCGGTGATGTTAGTTGAAGCAGTTGCCTCAAAGCCATTCACATCTCGGCGGACAAGCGCATTTACGACACCACCCACAGCATCTGAGCCGTAAATGGGAGAGGCCCCATCATTGAGAATTTCATAGCGATTAACAGCGATATTCGGTATGGTCTGCAAGTCAACAGCTGCAACTTGACCTCGCACGCCAGATGGCGGCAACCGCCGCCCGTTGAGCAACACCAAAGTTCTCTGAGAGCCAAGGCTATTCAAGCCGATTGTCTGAATCCCAGGCCCACCCTGAACAATAAAGCCTGTGAAGAAGTTATTGATCTGACCCGAACCCGCAGCAGCCGTGGAGCTTTGCAGGACTTCAGCCGCATCAATGGTACCCGACAGCACGGCGTTATCGTTCGAGATAACGGTCAATGGTGCAGCGGTATTGAACGTATCGCGACGGATACGCGAGCCAGTCACCACAATGGTTTCCGCAGCTTTAGGCGGCGCAGCAGCGGGGGCGGGATTCGGGGCCGCTGCTGGCGCAGGGGCGTTTTGAGCACTTGCTAAAGTGGGTGCAATCGACAGCGCGGTGAGAGCGGTTGCACTGACTAGAGCGACACGGATCGAAGATTTCATACTTTTTCCCCAACAGAATTAACATCTTAAATCTGATCTCTAGGAATTATGATCTAAGATGTGTCGATTGGTGGATCATAGAGCTTGGTTCCAGAGCGGTTTCAAGAAGCAAAATGGCTTATTTTACAGGGTTACCATCATTATTACCGATTAGTAACATCTTTGCCACAGTGAGATGGATGTGGCTGTTCGATCACAGCGATGTTGCTTGCCAGCCTTGTGATTACCGATAACCTTTGGCAACTAGACAGACAAAGATGATGCTAGGTTATCGGCATTATCGCTGTCTTGTATCCGTAGAGGAGAGATAGATGCGTTTGAAAAAGGTTTTCCTACTTGCCAGCTCTTTCGTGTGTGCGGCCACGTTGGCAACCGCCAGTCACGCACAGACGTTCAAGCCGACTGGGCCAGCTTTGCCGATCGAAGCTATGGCAAATGATTGGAATATTTGGGGGGTGCGCATCAGCCCAGATGGGAAGCATATTGCGGCTTTGGCGGGCATTCCAGGCCAGAACCCTGTGATCCGCGTCTGGTCGACCGATGATATGAGCAAAACACCGAAGCAATTTGGTTCTAAGACCATGCGCTTCACCGGCTTTCAATTCATGAATAACTCAAAGCTATTGGTATTTGCCAATCAACCGGTGGCCCTTGGGGCCAATTCGGATTGGTATAGTCGCGCAGCCATTGCCAATCTCGATGGTTCTTCCTTTTTGGACATTTCGAACGAAGAAGCCGCAACCACGCGCGATGACGACTTCATTATCGGATACTCTCTGTTCAATCGGCTGCCGAAAGAAGAAAATTTTGTTCTGATGGAAATCGAAAGGATTTCCGGCTCCGAAATTGTTCGCCTTAATCTGAATAGCGGCCGCAAGGACCGCTTCGCGCGAACAGGCGATAATGAAGAATTCCTGTGGTCAGATAGTGACGGCAACATCAAGCTTAAAGGCGAGCTTAAGGTCGCCAATGGTGTCTATACCTATCACTTCTTCTTTCGCGAAAACAATCAAGCACCTTGGCGAGAGCTAACCGGGCTTCGCTACAATCTGAATGCCCGCTTTGGTTTGCGCCCGGTGCATATCTCCAACGATAACAAATCCCTATATGTTATCACCAATAAAGACTCGAACTTCAGCGTGCTTGCGAAATATGATCTTGAAACCAACACGTTAGGACCTCCAATTGTCCAAAACACAGAGTTTGACATATCGTCGGCAAGTTTCGGTACCGCTTCCGACGAAGATGCTCTGACCCAAGACCCCTTGCGCAGCTTTTGCTGGGCGGGGCCGTCGACAGAATGCAATTATCTCGATCCCGTCGACAGACGTATTCACGCCTTGCTGGAGCGCGCGCTCCCTGACACCATCATCTCCTTTAGTTCGCGCAACGGCGGGGCGAATGTTCTCGTCCGAGCCACAGCACCAAATGTGCCCGACACCTATTATCTGCTGAAAAACGAGCGGCAATTAATCAGAATTGGCTCGTTGCTAGAAGGCTGGGATCGCAAGAATTTGGGCCCTGCGGAATGGGTAACTTATCCTGCCCGTGATGGCTTCCAAATCCCCGGCATTTTGTACTTGCCACCCGGCTATAAGAAGGAACGTGATGGCCGCCTTCCCCTTGTGGTCATGCCACACGGTGGCCCTTGGGCCCGCGACGACATGGACTTTGACATAAGTTATTGGAGTCAGATGTTTGCGACCCGCGGCTTTGCCGTACTGCTCCCCCAATATCGCGGCTCAACGGACTTGGGCAAAGCATTGTGGAAGGGCGGCGACAAGCAATGGGGTGCCTTGATGCAGGATGACAAGGACGATGGCGCTAAATGGCTTGTCGAGCAAGGCATAGCTGATCCAAACCGCATGATGATGTATGGCTATTCCTATGGCGGGTTTGCGGCGGCGGCCGCAGCGACACGCTCTGGGGGCCGATCAGCTGGCTTATGGCAATGCGCGATTTCTGGCGCGCCCGCCATCGATCTTGAACGTATCTCCAACGACTGGGGTGAAAACCGCCTCCAACGCATCCGCCAAGGTGTCACGGTTGCAGGATTTGATCCCATGGAACACCTCGACCAGGTTAAAATTCCTTGGCTGGTTTTCCATGGCGATTATGATCGACAGGCCGATACAATTCATTCACGCACAACTGCTGCGCGCATGCGTCAGGTCAATCCAAATGCGAATTTCCGCTACGTGGAAATCCCCCGAATGGCCCATACGTTGGGCGAAATGACACCGCAACATCGCACCCAATTCCTCAGCCTGATCCTTGAATGGATGAGCACGAATTGCGGCAATATTTCCCAAACCTTCAAGGAGCCGGGCTTGAAGACAACGCTGACTAAGCGGGCGTCAAAATAGCGCCACTGGGAGACCAAAAACAAAGCCCGGCAGGATCACCTGCCGGGCTTTTTTATGCTTAAAGCGCGTGATTTGCGTTACGACTTTGGCGCAGCACCGGCCTTTTGCGCATCGGTGGTGCACAGATAGCGGGCACGATGGATATCGACCGCATTATCGACCCATCCCGTGACGCGAGGGCTCACCAGATTGCGGTTAGTCAGGAACCACATCGGCATAAAGCCATGTTCTTTCAACACAATGGCTTCAGCCTGCTTCATCAGAGCCGCACGCTTTTGCGTGTCCTTCTCGACATCGGCAGCATCCATAAGCCGGTCAAACTCTGGGTTGCTATATTTGCCATAATTGAGCTGATCGGTGCTGGTTTGGAACAGATAGACGAAGTTTTTGGCATCATTGAAGTCAGAGATCCAACCGGCGTCGCCCAATTCAAAATCACCGGTGCGCAGCTTTTCATAATTGATCTGGGTTTCTGCACCCAAAATCTCGACCTGTACCCAGGGGGCAATCTTTGCCCAATTTTGCTGCACAACAGGTGCCACGCGCGGATTGTCGCCAGAGTTGCGGAAGCTGAATGTGAACTTCAATGGCTTGTTGGGGCCATAGCCGGCCTCTTCCAACAACTTCTTGGCGCGGGCCAAACGGGTCTCCATGCTTTGGCCTTTAAAGTCCGTCGTCATGGCACCGGTCTGATAATCGGCAATGCCCGGTGGCACGAGGCTATAAGCAGGCTGTTGGCCGGCCTTTAGGATTTCCTTCGTGATGAATTCGCGGTCGGCAGTCATCGATATCGCGGCACGGACGCGGGCATCATTAAAGGGTGCCTTGCGCATATTAAAGATATAATAGGTCAGGCCCGTATAGCCATGAATGCGGGCATAGCCAGGCAAATTCTTGTTGATCTCTTCTAAGCGCGAACCCGAGAAATTGGTGTTGATATCAAGGTCACCTGTGCGGACTTTGCGTTCAGCTGCATTGTCATCGGGGGTTGGGTAGAAGAAGAGCTGATCTAAACAGACATTGGCATTGTCGTAAAAATTGGTGTTGCGCACGAGATGCACAAAGTCGTTGGGCTTCCACTGCTGCAGCTTATAGGGACCATTACCAACGAAGTTTTCAGCCTTGATCCAGTCTTTCCCGACCTTCTCCACGACGTGCTTGGGAATGGGGAATGACGTGTAATGGGTCAGAAGACCGGGCAGATAGGGTGCCGGATGCTCAAGCGTGACTTCCAAGGTTTTTGCGTCAATCGCCCGCACGCCCAATTGGTTCACATCCTTGATGCGGCCGTCATAGATTTTCTCGGCATTTTTGATGACATAAAGGATCGAGGCATATTTGGCTGGCGGGGTGGTAGTCATGATCCGCTGCCAGGCAAACACAAAGTCATCTGCCGTGACGGGCTGGCCGTCTGACCATTTGGCATCACGCAGCTTAAAGGTCCAGACTAAGCCATCAGGGCTGGTTGACCATTCAGTCGCCATGCCAGGAATTGGGCGGCCTTGCGGATCTTCGGTGGTGAGGCCTTGCAACATTTCACCAATGATCCGATTTTCCCACGTGCCTGAAGCCTGATGGGGATCGAGAGACAAGGGTTCTGCACCATTACCAATATGCAGGGTTCGGGCCTTGTCTGCGGCTGCGTCACCCCCGCCACCACCACAAGAAACCAAACCTAAACTCAGCACCAAAGCAGTGGTTGCAGCGGCCAAAGAACGGCGTGTGATTTTCATTTCGTTGTCTCTCCCGATCGGGTTAGTGTGGGACTTCTATAGCGCGCGCGCTCGCATATACTATGCAAACAGGCAGTCGGACATCGCCCTTGTTACGATTTGTGAAGGTAACGTGAAATGAACAAAATCAGTACCACGCTCATTGCAGCAGGTTTCATCACATTTAGCGCAGCTGCAATGGCTCAATCCAGCCAGAATCCCGCAAATGCGGGCGTTTCACCGCTGGAGCCCATCTATGCTTGCGCCAACAAAACCGACCCAACGGAGCGTCTGGCCTGCTATGATGCCGCCGTGGCAAGCATTCGTGCCAAAGAGGCTAAGTCCGAAATTGTGACGTTTGACAAACAGCGGGTCGAAAAGGTGCGCCGCGAAGCGTTTGGCTTCTCCCTCCCCTCGCTCCCAAAACTGGGCTTCCCCGCCTTTGGCGGTGGACCAAAGGGGGAAGGCAAAGAGCAAAACGTTGCAGCCGCTGCCGCCGTTGAAGAGATTGAAGAGCAAAGCTTTACGGTCGTCAGCACCCGCGAGTCCGCTGGCCGTGTTGTCCTGACCCTCGAAAATGGACAAGTTTGGCGCTTGACAGAGGCCGGCGAGCTCAACGCACCCAAACGGCCGCCCTATAACGTCAAAATCCGCACCGCTGCGATGGGTTCTTTCATCCTGACCGTTGAAGGTCGCAATAAAGGCTATCGCGTTCGCCGCGTCGAATAAGGTGGACTTGGCCGAGCGGCGAGGCTTGAATTAGCGATCGCGAGGGTCAATCGCGTCGCGCAGACCATCACCAATGAAGTTGAAGCAGAACAAGGTGATCATCATGGTCGTGGCGGGGAAAATCAACAGCCACGGCGCGATTTCCATTTCACGCGCGCCGATTGAGATCAAGTTACCTAGGCTGGTCATTGGCTCTTGCACGCCAAGCCCTAAAAAGCTCAAAAAGCTTTCGGTCAGGATGACGGCAGGGATGGTCAAAGTTACATAAACCACGACAGGGCCAAGCACATTGGGCACGATGTGGCGGGTCACGATGTTGGCGCTGGTCACCCCAGCAGCCTCCGCCGCCTCAACAAACTCCTTCTTGCGCAAGGAGATCGTTTGACCGCGTACAATCCGCGCCATCGTCAGCCATTCCACCGCGCCAATCGCGACGAAAATCAGAATCAGATTGCGGCCAAACACCACCATCAAGATGATGACAAAAAAGATGAATGGCAGCGCATAGAGCACATCAACGATGCGCATCATGATCTGATCCACACGCCCCCCAATATAGCCAGCCGTGGCCCCCCAAATCACCCCGATGAGAAGCGAAACCCCTGTCGCGACCAGACCTACCGCCAGCGACATGCGCAAGCCGTATAAGAGGCGAACAAACAGGTCCCGGCCCTGCGGGTCAGTCCCGAAGATGTGCAAATTCTCCCAGGTTGGGGCCTCAAGTACGCGATCATTATAGATGGTCTCGTAATCATGCGGCCAGAAGAATGGACCAAAGATCGCCATCAGGGTCAAAAAGCCCAAGACAATCATGCTGCCAACGGCGGCCTTGTTACGGAACAAGCGACGACGCGCATCATCCCACAACGAGCGTCCTTTGACAGCGGCTTCTAAAAGCTCAGCCTTTTCTTGGGGGGTGGTCAGAAGTGTCACTCGTATTTAACTTTCGGGTCCAATAGGCCGTATGCGAGGTCGGCCAGAAGATTAAGCAGAATGATGAGGCCAGCATAGAGCACGACGACCGCCATCACCACGGGATAATCGCGTTGCAACGCGCTGGTGACGAAGTTTTTGCCAATGCCGGGCAGTTGAAACACCGTCTCCACGACGACAGAACCCGTAATCAAGCCCGCGCATGCGGGGCCCAAATAGGAGACAAGTGGCAATAATGCCGCACGTAGCGCATGTTTGGCGAGGACTTGTGATTCCGGCAGGCCCTTTGCGCGGGCCGTGCGCACGAAATTGGACCGCAAAACTTCAACCGCACTCGAACGCACCAAGCGCGAAATAATCGCGATTTGCGCCAAAGACAGGGTGACAACCGGTAAGAGCAAGGTTTCAAAGGTCATTTTGCCGAGATCAAGGCCTGCAGTCGGCAACCAGCCAAGATAGACCCCAAACACCAAGGACAGGATGGGCCCCGTTACCAGTGAGGGAATACAAATGCCGGCCATGGCGATCGCCATGATGGAATAATCAGGCAGGCTATTCTGCTTCAAAGCAGCAAACAGGCCCATCGGCACGCCAACAAAGGTCGCCAACAACAAAGCCGCCAAACCAATGGTCATCGAAACAGGGAAGCCCGAACCAATGATTTCGCTAACCGTCTGGTCCTTGTAAATGAGCGAAGGACCCAAGTCGAAGGTCGCCAGCCCCTTCAGATAGTCAAAAAACTGAATGTAGAGCGGCTTGTCAAAGCCGTAAAACGACATGAGTTGCGCCCGAATCTCAGGCGATAATGCGCGCTCGGTATCAAAGGGGCTGCCAGGGGCCAAACGCATCATAAAGAAAGCCACCGCTATGATGACCAGCATGGTGGGAATAGCCACCATCAGGCGTCGCATCGTATAGGCTAACATGGCGTTTTTAGTCCTTTTGAAGCTTGTATGGACCAGCCAGTAGTGGCGTGGGGCCCGTCAAACAGCAATTGATGATGGTTGCCAGATTGTCAACGGAGGATGCCAGCATCCATTCTGACAAGAGCTTGATTGAGAAGGAAACTAAGGCCCCTGCCCCATCATCTGATTTCAGGCCACCAGCGCTAGACCGCGCCAGAGGCATCGGCTATGGCCAATTACAAAGGAGAGCGTCATGAGCCCGTTCCGCACAATCACTCCAAATTTCTCAGCTTCCCCGCAAATCAGCGTGGCTGACGTTGCTCAAGCCGCTCGCGATGGCTTTACCGCAATCATTTGTAATCGGCCCGATTATGAGGATGGCGGCCAGATTGAGGCGGCCCAGATTGCAAAGGCCTGCGCAGAACACGGCCTATCCTTTACCCATATCCCCATTTCCGGCGGCATCCCGGAAGAGGCCGTACCGCTGATGCGGGAAGCTTTGGCAGCAAGCTCTGGGCCCGTCCTCGCCTATTGTCGCAGCGGCACGCGCTCGACCAATCTGTGGGCTTTAGCTGAAGCCAGTGCAGGCCGGACGCCGGAAGAACTTGTCGAGGCCGGAGCACGCGGAGGCTATGACTTGAGGGGCCTAATGCCCCTCCTGCGATCTCTGTCACAAGCCCGCTAGGCGTTTTTTAGGTCAACTGCAGCCTCATTCGACAGCGGTGTAACCGCTGTAACAAGAGGGGCGTATCCTGATGCCAAGACCCTGTCACAATTTGAGCGGATGGTTACGTGTATGAAGTCGAATCGCTTAAGGCTGAACCTCGTTCAGTCCCTGCACCGTCTCTGTCTGCCAAAGGCCTGTTTATCTTGACAAATCTCTTGCGTGATTTTGAGTGGAGTTGGACCGGCGTCACCGTGCGCAAAACCGGTGCGCGTGTGCCTTTTGATGCCGCGCATTTGAGTGAGATTTTCCACTGGTGTGTTTATTTCGTCCGCGTCGTGCTCAGCCCGCGGCCAAAGGACGGCCCACTGATTGGATTTACTCCTGATCCCGCGCGGCCCTGGTATTTGATTTGGCCAAGCTTGTATCTGACAGGGGGGCGGGCTGCTCAGCCTGGGGAGACGCCTCATGTCTGGATGCATTTCGAAGACAAAACCCACAGTGAACCCGTGTCTTTGCCCAATGACGGTGTAGCGCGCTGGAACTTCGATGCCCATGATTTAAGCAAATCGCGCGTGGCCGCGGCCTTTGAAGAAGCTTTTGGCTATAGCTTGGCGCTAGACCCTCGCCAACACGAGGGGTTTGCCGTTGAAAAGGGTGAGGCGAACGGCATTCATGATGGGCGCATCGTCACGCTGCCGTGCGAGCCAAAGCCTGGAAAAGTCTATCAGAAGCTGATTGATAATCGGGGCGATGACGGCTTGATTGAGGATTTGCGGACCCCCACCGTCAATGGCCAACCCGCTTTGGTCTATATCAAACGTCGGCCCGAACAGGTCCGCTTCTCCAATGATAATAGCCAGTGCTGGTTACGCAGCGTGGATGAGATATTCTCACCCGATGAGATCGCGTCCATCAACCGCTTTTGTGCGCTTTTGCGCTTGGATTGGGGCGGGCTGGACATTTTACGCGACCGAACCAGTGGCTTGATCTATATCGTAGATGCGAATCGCACCGACATGGGTCCGCCAATCGCGCTACCCCTATCAGATAAACTAAAAAGCACTTATATTCTGGCGTCTGCCTTAAAACTAAGCTGCGAGAAGGTCCGGCTGCGTGCTGGTGGAGGCATATAATGGCTGTTGCGATTCCTTTTGTCCGCGACTTCAAATTTGAGTATGGACGTGTCGAACAGGTAAGCCCGCTTATCCGGCGGGTGATTGCCAATAACCCGGGACCTTTCACGTTTACGGGGACAGGCGTCTATATCATCGGCCATGGTGATGTTTGTGTCATTGATCCAGGTCCCGATTTGGCCGATCATTTTGAAGCGCTTAAACAGGCGTTGGAAGGCGAGACGATCAGCCATGTCCTCGTCACGCATTCGCATATGGATCACAGCCCTTTAGCTCACCCCTTGGCACGATGGGCAGGATGTTCGGTCCTTGCATCCGGTGAGGTCCCCTTGCCGACCGAGTCTGAAGTTCGACTTGAGGCAGGCGACGATACGCGCTTCCGGCCCGATTCCGCGCTGCATGACGGCACGTTGATCGAAGGCGATGGCTGGACGATTGAGGCGATTGCGACACCGGGGCACACCTCCGGCCATATGTGCTATGCCTTGCTGGAAGAAAACTGCCTCTTCTCGGGTGACCATATCATGGGCTGGTCAACAACAGTCATCAGCCCACCCGATGGCGATATGGATGCCTATTTGACGAGCCTCGAAAAAATTGCTGCCCGTCAATTTGCCACCATTTGGCCAACCCACGGGCCGCCAATCACAGACCCTGCCCCATTTGTCGCGGCCTATCGCGACCACCGCCTTGATCGAGAAGAGCAAATTCTGGCCTGCTTAGCCTCTGGGCAAAGCAAAGTGAAAGATATGGTGCCCGTCATGTATGCGGCAGTCGATCAAAGACTGTGGCCGGCAGCCTGCCACTCCGTCATGGCGCATATGAGCCGTTTGGTAAAAATCGGACGCGTCACCTGCGACGGGGATCCCTCGATGGAGTCCAGCTTCCACTTAGCCTGATTGGCCTAGAAATTGGGAATCGTGCGCTTTTCGCCGTTGGGATGGACAATCACTAGGGTTTGGCGGTCATATTCCAAATTGGCCTGAAGTTCGCGCAACTTGTCTTCGTCACCCGCTAGGATGTTGGTATAGCGCCATTTTGTGCCGTCGTGGAAGACCACATAGCCGCAAACCTTGGTTTCGCACTCTGGCTTTTTGATCAATTCGCCATAGCCGGCAACCAATGGCGGACGACGCTCATCAAAGCCCTGGGCCCGCACTCTAAATCCCCAAACAACGACGACATCTACCGGGCGGTCTGATGCCGATGAGGTGGCAGATGCACCCGTTACCGGTACTTCAGACGCTTCGCCTGCTTTAGTCGCTGCAGTGGTCGCTTTGCTCGCTGTTGCTGCAAAGCTGGTTGTCGCTGCGCCAAAGGTGGCCGCAGCAATCACAGATGCACAAAGAACAGAAGTGAGTTTCATGACTTGGGTGATCTCACCAAGCGGAAAAGGAGTCAATTACCGATGTGTAATTTGGGGCCTAACTGCGCCCAATTCACCCCTTCACGGCAGCCAGCAAGGCTTCAATGCGCTTTGCATTAGCACCTAAGTCGGAAATCCCAACCCGACTGACAGAGCGCATGTCGATTGCAGAGCCTGTACCGTCGGGGGTCACAACCAGAACCACATCATCCTTAAAGCCGAACCAAAAGCTCTCCACGCTTGCCTCAAGCCGGAGCTTTTGGGGATCTTGTGTTACAAGCGTCCAACCCTTGGCTTTCATGGCAGCCTCTGCCTTTTTATAGGCTTCTGCGGGCGGGGTGTTGGCAAGTTTCAGCGTCTTGATCGCGGGATAGGCTTCGGCTTGGATCTCATCCAAAGACCGGCCAGACCAAGGCGAAAGACGGGCCTTATTGAAGGGCACGGTTGCATCCTTGGGGGCGATAATCGGGTTGGACTTTGGCCCGCGTGCTGCCATTACCTTGTCAGAAAAGGTCAAAGGATTGGCGGTGTTGGTTGAGATGTCATGGATAGGCGGCACAGCGCGCGCCGCAGAAATCGCTGAAAACGCCATACCGGCTGCGCCAAGGGCCACCACCCACATAAAGCCTAAAGCGGCAAAGCCTGCGCGCGGTTTAATAAAGACAACCAAGAGGCTGGTGATAAAGGTCAAGACGATCAGAATGCCAATCATGGGCACGCCCATGCCGCCAATCATCTTCACAAGGCCAATGGTCCAAGGCCAGAGACCAAATTTGGTGCCAAGAGCTGCCACCATAAACCAGATGGGCACGAAAATGGCCAAGGCCACGCCAATCATCAAAACGATGTTGCGGGCTTTTGCAAAACGGGATTGCGCCTCAGCCATCTTATCCTCCTACAGGCAACTCAGCCGCCTAGACGGCGACCTATTGCACGCACGTTAGAGTGCCCCTGATCCGAGGTAAAGGTAGGATGGGCCAGAACCCCTGTGGTTCTGACCCATCTGACTGTGCTTAGGAAGCTTTTGCGGTGGGCAGATCGTAATTGGCGAAGGTTTCGCGCAAAGCCAATTTGTTGATTTTGCCGGTTGCGCCCAGTGGGATGGCTTCCACAAATTGGACATCGTCGGGCATCCACCATTTGGCGATTTTGCCATCGAGATAGGCGAGGACCTCTTCCTTGCTGGGGGAAGCCCCTTTGGCGGGCTCGATAATCAAAAGCGGACGCTCATCCCACTTGGGGTGATACTTGCCGATGACGGCAGCAACGGCGACGCCGGGGGCCCCAACAGCAACGTTTTCAACATCGATGGAGCTGATCCATTCGCCGCCCGACTTGATAACGTCTTTCGCGCGGTCGGTAATCTGCATGAAGCCGGCTTGGTCAATTGTGGCCACATCGCCAGTGTCAAAGAAGCCATCCTGATCGAGGATATTGCCGCCCTCGCCCTTGAAATAGCCTGCCGCAATGGCAGCACCGCGCACCACCAGATTGCCGAAGGTCTCACCATCGCGCGGGGCCTCAACACCATCACGCATGATCTTGATTTCCACACCAAATGGCGGACGGCCTTGCTTCAGCTTGGTTTTGATCTTCTCATCATGGGTCATGCCGTCGGCATCGGGGCCGAGCGAGCCCAATGTGCCCAGCGGCGAGGTTTCGGTCATGCCCCAAGCATGGAGCACTTCGACGCCATATTTTTCTTCAAACAAACGCATGATGCGCTCTGGCACGGCAGAGCCACCAATAGCGACTTTCTTCAAAGTCGTGAGTTTAGAATTGGTGGCTTCCAAATGCTGCAACAACATCATCCAAACGGTTGGGACGGCTGCCGAGAAAGTCACGCTTTCGGTTTCCAGCAATTCATAGATGGACGCGCCGTCCATCTTGGCACCTGGCATCACCATCTTTGCACCTGCTGCAGGAGCTGACAAAGCAACACCCCACGCATTGGCGTGGAACATCGGCACGACCGGCAAGATCACGTCGCGGGCACCCAGGCCCATAACGTCCTTCTGCATGGTCAAAAGCGTGTGCAGCACGTTGGAGCGGTGCGAATAGAGGACGCCCTTTGGATTGCCAGTCGTACCCGAGGTATAGCACAGACCGGCAGCGGTGTTTTCGTCAAACCCGCCCCACTTGGCTTCCGCACTATGGCCTTCAATCCAGGTTTCATAGTCGATTGCACCCTTGAGGCTGCAGGCAGGCATATGATCCTTATCGGTCAAAACCACATAGCGCGTCACCGGGCTCAACTTATCCTTCAGGGCCTCTAAAATGGGCAGGAAGGTCAAATCGGTGAAGATGATCTTATCTTCGGCGTGATTGACGATATAGACCAATTGCTCCGGGAATAGGCGTGGATTCAAGGTGTGCAGCACAACGCCTAAGCCCATCGCGCCATACCAAATTTCCATGTGGCGGCCAGAGTTCCACGCCAAAGTCGCAACCCGGTCGCCCAACTTAATCCCTTCAGCCAGCAACGCATTGGAGACTTTCTTTGCGCGGGTGTTAATCTCCCCATAAGTCGTGCGAACGATTGGCCCCTCGACTGACCGCGTCACAACCTCACGGCGACCATGATTGATCGCGGCATGATCCATGATCTTATCGACGGTCAGTGGCCAATTTTGCATTAAACCGAGCATAATTTTCTCCCAAATTTTTGGCTTGCCAGATGGCGGCAGGTGCGCCGGCCAGTTGCGGTAAACGGCCGATTTTGGCCCTTCCTAAGGCTTGAAGCGCCCACGTCAACTAGGCAGGGGCCAGCGCATCATCACAAGGCTGTTGATTGGGCTGGCAAAGGAAGCCTAAGGCAGCAGCGACAGGCTCTTGCCAACGACGCGGTCAACCATGCGCGGGGGCAGAAAGCGGGCGAGCCACCAATTCACAAGCTTATTGGGCACGGGCGCGTAGCGGGTTTTGGGATTGGCGGTCGTGAGTGCCTCTTCCACCAAATTGGCAACCACGCTGACTTCAAGGCCTTCTTGGTCCATGGCGGCCAAGGATTGGGTCAGGCGCTCGAGGGGCTTACCCCAGATCGTGTCATTATATTTATTGCCCCCGGCTGCCGCCCCCTTCTCCCAAATCGGCGTCTTCACGGCACCGGGGCCTACCACAATCACATCAATGCCAACCAACAAAAGCTCCCGCCGGAGGCTGTCGGAGAAGCCTTCAACGGCGTGTTTGGCCGCAACATAAGCGGCGGTGAACGGATAGCCGAATTTGCCCGAGACCGATGTAATGTTCAGAATCCGGCCCTTGGGCCCAGTCCGGGTTGGGTCCGCACCCAAAAGCGGCGCAAAGACGCGGCAACAGCGCACCACGCCCATGAAATTGATGTTCATCACCTGCTCGATCTCGTCCAAGGGCTGGATCAAGGCGGGCCCGGGCAGCGCGATCCCGGCATTGTTCACAAGACCTGCGAGCGTCCGACCTGCGAGTGCATCGCCAATGGTCTGCGCGGCAGCTTCAATGGCATCCAAGTCTGAGACGTCAAACAGCACAGCTTGGCCATTGGCACCAAAGGCAGCGTTTAAGACATCGGCGTCGGCCTGTTTACGAACTGAGGCAAATACATAATGGCCCTGGGCCACCAGACGGTCAGCAATTGCCCGACCAATGCCGGTCGAAGCCCCTGTGACCAGAAAGGCCTTTTGATCTGCACGCATGGATGACACTTTCTGAAACAAAAACGGTTTGATTGCTCTACGGATAAAGCTTGGAAGTGGACCATGGTGCCGAGGCATCGGCCCGCATGAACTCTAACCGATCATGCAAACGAAATGGGCGGTCGCGCCAAAACTCAATGCGTGTGGGGATCAGGCGGAACCCCGACCAGAAGTCCGGACGGGGGACTTCACCAATGCCAAACTTCAACGCATAGCTCGCCACACGCTTCTCCAGTGCAAAGCGGTCCTCTAACGGACGCGATTGGGCACTCGCCCAAGCGCCAATGCGGCTATCGCGGGCGCGCGAGGCAAAATAGGCATCGGCTTCTTCTTGGCTGACAGAGGTAATGTCGCCCCTCACGCGCACTTGCCGACGTAGGCTCTTCCAATGAAAGCAGAGCGCGGCTTGGGGATCTTCACCCAATTGCTGGCCCTTATAGCTTTCCAGATTGGTAT
>NZ_JADCBK010000084.1 GCF_020253525.1 Aquidulcibacter sp. | reverse complement strand
CGGTCTTGGGGTTTGAGAAAGTGGTTCTGGCGGGTTGGTCTGGTGGTGGGTCGCTGTCGCTCTTCTACCAAGCCCAAGCCGAGAAGCCGACAATTGAGGCAACACCTGCGGGCGATTTGGTTGACATCGTGGGGGCAGGTCTGATCCCGGCAGATGGGGTGATGCAATTGGCCGCCCATGTTAGCCGAGCCATCACCTTGTCGGAGTGGATCGATCCGGCGATTGTGGATGAGCTCAATCCGGATAAGCGCGATCCTGCTTTGGATATTTATGCGGCAGATGCCCCCCATCAGCCGCCCTATTCGGAAGCGTTTCAAGCCACGTATCGGGCAGCCCAACGTGCGCGTATCGCCCGCATCACGGCCGATGTGCGCCAGAGGCTGGAGGACTTCAAAAAGCGGGGTGAGGTCAATCGCGAGCATTGCTTTGTTGTGCATGGCACAATGGCGGACTTGCGCTGGTTGGACCCGTCGATTGACCCCAATCAGAGGCGGCCGAATTGGTGTTATATGGGCGATCCAAAGACCGTGAATATGAGCCCAGCGCATCTGGCGCGCTATTCAAGCCTGCGGTCTTGGTTGTCGCAATGGTCTGAGGAGAGCCGGGCCGATGGCCCTGCTTGTGCCGCCCTTGTAACGGTGCCGGCCCTTGTGGTGGAAAACTTGGCCGATGATGCCTGTACGCCCTCGCACGCGGCGCGCATCCGCGCTGGCTTCACCCAAGTCACGCCGCGTTTCCATGCCATCGATGGGGCCACGCACTATTATCTGGGTCAACCCGCCAAGGTCGCCGAAGCGGTCACCCATATCCAAAGCTGGATGGAGGAAAACGGATTTATATGATGATTAGCGCTGCTTGCGCCACGCCATCCAGATACGGAAAATCTTTGGACCTTCGACCAAATAGCGTCGCCATAACTTCTGTGGCTCGTCTAGAAGGCGGAAGAGCCATTCGAGGCGCACCTGTTGCATCCATTTCGGGGCACGCTTTCGGGTGCCAGACAGGAAGTCGATGGACGCACCGACGCATAAGCCAATCCCGATGGCCTTGCCTTCTTGCTGGACAAGGCGTGCGAGGATTTCTTGCTGGGGAGAGCCAACACAGAAAAAGGTGAAGCGGGCCGGATTGGCTGCAACAAAAGCTGCAGCTTCGTCCATCGCAGCTGGATTGGTGCGCAAGCCGAAAGGTGGTTCATGCCAGCGCAGATTGGTTAGGCCATAGCGGGTCCGAACCGTTTCGATCACATCTTGTGTGCCACCGATCACGACGACGGTTTCCGCCGGATCAATGCAGGTTTCAAATAGGGCTTGTGTCAGATCCGACCCCGGACAAGCTGGCAAAGATAGGCCGGAGAGATCTGCCAAAGTCTCTAAAATCCGGCTATCATTCACATTTGCCCAAGCGCTTTCATAAAGCCCAAGCAGGGTGGGCTCGCGCTCGAGCCGAACAAGGTGATCCACATTCGGTGTGCAGAGATAGACAAAGGCTTGCTTCGCACTTCCAATTTCTTCGACCCGCCGCAGAAGGCTTTCAGGGCTAAAGCCCGAGAAATGGACCCCCATGAAATCTTGGTCGCGGCCGTCGTGGCGGCGATCTAGCAGAAGCGTGTCCTCTGCAAGATCGGCAGAGCTGCCTTTTTCATGCGGAAAAGCTAAATTTGTCATAGTTCTAACTCGCAGAAACTTCTTTCTAACCAATTACGCCCAGAGAAAATCAACCTTAAATATGCAAAATTCTGCAGATACCTGTCTTGATAATTACTAAGGGTTGTGGAAAATGGGTCTTGTCCTTGAGTGGTAGGGTCCCATGCAATCCCAACAGGTGCAGCAAATCCTAGATGTGGCGGGAGACCTCTTCTTCGAATATGGCTTCTGGAACGCGAAAGTGAGCGACATTGCTGCACGCAGCGAAATCTCAACGGCCTCTATCTATAAAGCATTCGAGTCGAAGGACGCTTTATTCCGCGCTGTTTTGGCGCGAGGCCTAAACCGACTGAAACTTTTGACCAAGCCACTTCCAGAGGACGAAGATCCAATCAGTCAGCTTATGCAGGCCTCTGCGCGCTACCAAGATTTATGCGCGTCTCCTCTGCTTCGAGATCTCCTCCGCGCACCGATTGAGCATAATTCTATCCCCTTGACGTTTAGACGCTCGATGTGTCGCCAAATCCGCGCTGCGCTCGAAGGAATTTGTATGCCTCCACTGCAAGCTTGTGGCGAGGCTGGTTTGCTGGACCCCGATCGGCTCAAGGATGCCTTTCGGCTTTTAAGCGCCTATATTGAGCACCAGACTCTCTGGTATGGTCTTTTGGTCAGCCCGACAGTCAAAAATCCGATTGGGCACGAACACGTGGCTGAAGAGGCGGTTAGAATTACGCTTTCGGCTTATCCACCAAGGCGGGACGAGGCGTCTGCCCCTTTCGACGGCGATCCTCAAAGCGTTGTGGTGACACCGCTGAGATCACATCGCGCTCCAAAGGACTAGGCTCGTGGCAGGCAAGAGATGCGACATGTTCGGCAAGCCAATGGGCGGTCGTAAAGCCGCGTGAACCCAGAGCACCCAAGACAAAAAGGCCGGGTCCGGCCTCGCCCATTTTCGGCAAGGCAGCTCCGGCCAGCGGCAAACGGTCCTTCGCCGCGACCCGCACACTGGCCCGACCAGTGGCTGTGGCGAGCTCAATCCGGCTTGCGAGAGTGGAAGCAATTTCTGATAAGGTTTCAACGTTCTGGAGATGGCCTGCTGGCGTTACGACCGGCTTATCTTCCCGAGAAAGATCCCACGGATCAAAAGTCGCGCCAAACAATAATCGGTCGTAAAAGGCCGCGGCATAGGGGCCACCTGCTAATGCTATTTCGGGTAAAGGCCCTTCGATTTGCGCGAGGCTGATCTGACCTGCGCGCCCCTCTAGCTCTGTGGAGAGGCTGACAAATCGGTCAAGCTTCGGACCTGTCGCAACCACGCAAATCGGTGCCGATGCCACGACAGCGCCCGTCTCGGTAAGGGCCTGCCAAGTGCCTGCCTCAAACCTTAGGGCGGACACAGAGACTGGATGACGTGTCGCATTACCCATAAGGCGGGGTAAAAGGCGATCAGGATAAACCAGACCCCCTGTCCGATGTAAGAGGCCCCCACCTTCTAGCCCATCTAGGAGTTCCGGCGGGAAAGGTGGATCTTGCGCCAAGTCACCCAATCGCAATCGATCTCGATCATCCCCGGGCAATTCTTGCACTTGGGTTTGCGCAAACACATCATTCTCGAAGCTTGCGTAGAGGCGTGTGGCATGCAGGTAAGCCGCGCGGAAGAAGCGCGCCTCGCGCGTGTCGCCGCGATCAAGCCGTGGCATAACCAACGCGGCCGGGTTGCGGCTTGCCATGACCTGACCACAAGGATCGGCCTCTATCAGATGGACTTCTAGGCCACGTTGGGCGAAGGCGTGGGCGGCAGCCGCACCGCCAATACCGCCCCCGATCACCAAGACAGAGCTTGGCTTAGCCGGAATATCCGCCCGTTGGCCGGGCCAAACAGCTTCAAGTCGTTGTCGTTTTGAGCCAAAGCCCGGCAAACGCGCAACCTCAAAACCACAGGCCTCGAGGCTACGACGAACATGGCCCGCCACGGAATAGGTCGCAACACGGGCACCCGGGGCTGAAAGGCGTCCGACCTCTTGGAGAAGCTCCGGCGACCACATGTCTTCATTTCGGCTTGGCGCAAACCCATCTAGGAACCAAGCGTCTGCTTGAAAATCCATGGCCTGTAAGCTGCGCAATGCGGGCCCGATCAGAATAGTCAGGCAAAAGCCATCTGCCTCAAACCAAATGCGTTGATTACTAAAGGCTCGCACCGCCCAGCTGGCCAGCAATAGACGCGATAATTCTGCAAGTTCAGGCCAATGGGCATGGGCCTTTGCGGCATGCTGGGAAGCCATAAGGAAAGCTTCGGTCGTGATAAAGTGCAGAATCTGACCAGGAGCCCGGGTCCTACGCCACAAGTCCCACGTCGCCAAAACATTCAGGCCCGTGCCAAAGCCGAGCTCTGCTATGGTGAATACGGGCCTCTCCGCCCAAGCTTCGGGCAGCCGACAACCTTGCAGAAAGACCTGACGCGTTTCTTTCAGACCATCATCGCGAGAGAAATAGCTATCTCTGAAGGCCTCACCTAAGATGAGGCCCGCTTCGTCAAAGGAAATGTCCGGTTCGGGAGGCAGGCGAGAGGAAGGCTTGGTCACGATACTCCGGCGCTCCCTATTCATCCATCTGCCCGTTTTAGGCCCCTCAACGCAAAAAGGCCGCCCATTGGGCGGCCTTTCGCGCAACTACTTTCGCTCAAGCGAAAGTAAATGACTTACTTCTTTTCTTCGGTGACTGCGTTCACAGCTGCACCAGCAGCAGCGTCAACTGCGTTGGTTGCTTCGGTAGCTGCGGCGTCAACTGCGTTGGTTGCTTCGGTAGCTGCTGCGTCAACAACGTTAGCTGCTTCGGTAGCTGCTGCGTCAACAACGTTAGCTGCTTCAGTAGCGGCTGCGTCGACGGTGTTGGTGGTTTCAGCTGGCTTGCCGCATGCGGAAACGCCGAGAACTGCAACAACTGCTGCTGCTGCGAAAAGCTTCTTGAGCTCGATCATTGTATAATTCCTTCTTTGCCCTGAACGCCTCGTCTCGGGCGCAGTGACGGGTTCATTAGAAGGTGTCTCGTCATGAAGCAATAGCGTTACATCAGCAACTTTTGCTAAGTCTGCCATGCAATTTCGCCGTAACAAAGGCGTGTCCATACCCGCAACGGCATAGCTGCTACGGGTAGAATTCTTTGCTAACTAAAAGCAATATCAATTGCTTATGGTTAAACGACGGACGCGGT
This sequence comes from Aquidulcibacter sp., assembly GCF_020253525.1. GTDB lineage: Bacteria > Pseudomonadota > Alphaproteobacteria > Caulobacterales > Aquidulcibacteraceae > Aquidulcibacter. The sequence continues at coordinate 3,667 of NZ_JADCBK010000084.1, read as the reverse complement.
TGACCCGCAACATATGTCGAAATCGCCAGATGTAAACTAAGTTTTTCTGACGATTTCGATCACTTATGCGTCGTTGGGCATATTGTTTAGCGCTTCTTCCAACTTAGCAAAGGATGGCGCAAGCGAGCTTGGAACGCTGCCACGACCAATTTCTACAGACACCTGCGCCGCATTGCCGTGTAAGTGGGCAACCAGAACATCCATGATGATTTTGTAAAATTGGTGTTCTTCATCCAGGACCTGAACCAAGCGTGTCGCCATTGGGCCCACAATGCCATAAGCCAAGAACACGCCCAAGAAAGTACCGACGAGCGCTTTACCAATCATGCCGCCCAAAACAGCCGGCGGCTCAGTGATCGCGCCCATGGTCTTAACGATGCCCAACACCGCAGCCACAATCCCCAACGCGGGCAGACCGTCTGCCATGGCTTGCAACGCATGGGACGCGCTATGGGCCTCGTGATGGTGCTTTTCCAATTGCTTTTCCATCGCGGCTTCCACCTGATGGGGGTCATCCAAGTTCATGGTCATCATGCGCAAGGTGTCGCAGATGAAGTCCGTGGCGTGGTGATCCTTCAAGATCTTGGGATAGCGTTTGAAGATTGCGCTTTCTTCAGGCTTTTCGATGTGGGCTTCTAAGGCCACAACGCCTTTTGCCTTCATGGTTTTGGTCAACGCAAAGAGCAGGACCAGCAGATCCTGATAGTCTTGCGCTTTCCATTTTGGTCCGCCCGCGATCTTGCCAAGACCAGCGCCCGTGGCCTTGATGGTCTCAAGGGAGTTACCGATCACAAAGGCACCGATGGCGGCACCGAAGATCATCATAAATTCGAGAGGTGCTGCATGGATAATCACGTCAAAGTGGCCGCCTGCGAGTGCGAACCCACCAAAGACCATGCCAAAAACGATCAGAAGACCGACGACGAGAAACATAGTGCGAAACCCATTCTGGAGTAATCGAGAGGTGCAAAGCCGCACCGGACACTCAAACTACTTGGCGTTACCCATACAGGAGAAGACTTAACAGGCGGTGCAAAAAAGGTTTTTGAAGTCTTTCCAAGATTGATCAAATGCCGAATTTACTTGGCCTTTGTCGAAAAACATCGCATGGAAACGGGACCCGTCGTGGCCTTGGCCTTCTCTATCTCGACTTCAAAATATTCTAAACGAGCGCTCGCCCAATGGCCGAACAAAGTCCAAAACTAGAGGTGCCAAAGCAAACTTACCGACTTTTGTTCGCCTGTCTGGCCATTGTCGGGATTGGCAATTCGATGCTGTTCGCGGTTTTGCCGCCCATCGCGCGCGAAACCGGCATGCCGGATTGGTCTGTCTCAGCAATTTTCACTTTGTCTGCAGTACTCTGGGTGCTGACTAGCCCTATTTGGGGTCGGATGAGTGACCGCAAAGGCCGCAAACCCATGATTGTGATGGGTTTAAGCGCCTATGCGCTTTCAACGGGTTCCTTCACAGCAATTGCCGCCATCGGCTTGATGGATCATTTCCATTGGCTCACGCTGTTCCTCGGCTTGGCAACGGCACGCTTGATTTTCGGAGCTTTTGGCTCCGCAACAAATCCTGCCGCTCAGGCCTATGTTGCCGATACTACAACGCCGGAAATTCGCACCCGCGAGATTGCTGCCGTGACATCGGCCTTCGCCTTTGGTTCGGCCGCTGGCCCGGCACTGGCTGCAGGCATGATTGCCAATATGGGGCTGCTCGCTCCGCTTTTTGCAACCACAACCCTCGCAATCATTGGTGCCTTATCTGCACGATTTTTTCTGCCAAACATCGAAATCTCCCCAGCGGCCAAGAAGTCGGCAGCACCATCTTCCGTTTGGCGCTTGGCGCTCAACCCTTCCGTGCGGCCTTGGTTGATGTTTGGCGTCGCCTTGTCGGCGGTGACGGCTGTGATGTTTCAACAGGTCTCATTCTATTTCATAGACCGCCTAGGCGTGAGTCCGCGTGAAGGCGCAACGCTGACAGCCGTCGCCCTAGCGCTGGGGGCAATGTCTCAGATTATTGCCCAATTGGTCTTGATTCCGCGGCTTAGCCTCTCGCCCCGTGGGTTGATCGTCTGGGGCTGCATCATCACCGGGGCTGGAGCCGCCTTAACCGCACTGGGCGATAGCTTTGGGACCCTTTCAGTCGCGCAAGCCTTGGTGGGACTGGGCTTTGGCTTGGCTCGTCCAGGCTTTACCGGTGGCGCGTCACTGGCAGTTAGCCAAGATGACCAAGGCAGTGTCGCGGGCCTTGTCGTAGCAGCAAATGGCGCAGGATTTGTGGTCGCCCCCATTTTCGGCGCGGGCCTATATGCGCTTGTGAGCCATCAAGCGCCATTTGTGCTGTGTGCCTTGGTGCTCTTCCTATTGGCGGTCTATGGCCTAACCAGCAAGCAATTGGTGGGTGCGCCCATGGAGGAAAGCCCACCAGATCAACCCGGGGTATAGGCTTCAGAGTTTAAGCTTCCGCCTCTAACCGCTCCATGTCTGCATCCGACAGGCCCCTATGATGGCCGATCTCGTGCACCAAAACGTGGCTTACCATATCTTCTAAGCTGACATCGCCGCGAGCGCGCCACTCATGCACGATAGCGGCCCGATAGAGCCAAACTTCCGGCGGCGGCAAGAAGCCCGAGTTCGCCAAATCCGCCCGCACACTGGCACCACGATAGAGGCCAGCTAACTGTAATGGATGGCTCAGGCCCAAGCCACGCAATGTGGCAGAGTCCGCCCCTTCAGCTACCCGAAACACCACCCGCCCGCAGGCAAGGCGGAATGGCTCTGGCAAGCGCGCAAACGCTTCTTCTGCCAAAAGGGAGAGATCGTCGAGGCTGGGTTCACGCGGGTAGGAAAAAGCGAATTGCTGCATCAGGTCGATATGGGGACGACGATGGGCTCGTGAAAGAGGCTAGCGGATTCCCGACAGGGCCAATTCGGCACGCGATGCCGCAGCCGTCACAGCCGCCGTAGCCGCTGGGGCGTCAGGGATAGTCACGCTGGGGAATAAAGCGACCAAAGCGGCCATATCTTTTGCCAATTGCGCCGTGCGCTTTTCATCCTTGCCTGCCAACTTGCTCTGCGCGGCTTTAAAGGCCTGCTCAGCGGCCAAAACCGCGCCGTATGCATGCTGATATTCGGTGGGGTCATTGCCATCTGGGTGGACAACACCGCTATAGAGGCCGGACGCGATGCCCAGCATTCCTTTAATCACATCAGTATCAGAGGCCGCCGCACTGGTTTGTGCGGCTTGGGTCACTTTGAAGGCTTTGGCAAAGGCTGCTTCAACTTCGGCCTTGCTCTTTTTGCCATCAATCGCTGCGACGACAGCGTCATAGGCGGGCTTCAAATCTTTGACTTTTGTATCGAGTTCCGCCGCATCTGGCTGATAGACTTCCAAAAGCCCTTGGGAAATCAAGATCGAGGCTTCATCCACTTGCCCGGCAGCAAATGATTTCTGCGCAATCAGCAAGAAGCCACTCAAATGCGTGACGCGCAGGCCAAGCCACGAAGCGGCGTCGACATTGGAATAAGCGTTTGCAGCACCTGCCTCACCACTCTCCCCACCTGCACTGGCAGCCGCCGGAGCGGGAGCTGGTTTTGCCCCTTCGCCTTCACCTTCACCGGCTTTGCTGGAAGCAGCGGCCTTCTCACCATCGGCTGCTGAGGTT
>NZ_JADCBK010000083.1 GCF_020253525.1 Aquidulcibacter sp. | reverse complement strand
GCGCGCCCTGCGTCGCGATTTTCGTCCCGACATCTTGATAGAGCCAGAAGCAAGGTAGGACAGCCGCAGCCAACACAGCAAAGCTATCGGTCACCGCAGTGGCCAGCATGAAATTGACATAGGCTTCGCAGGCGGGGGTTGCTGCGGCCGTTTCAGCTGCCCGCGGATCGATGCCAAATTGCTCAAGATAGCCTGCATGCAGTGCGCGCTCGACAATGATCGCCACTTCGGCCGCTTTGGAGAATTCCAAGATTTCGTCTGCTGCGGGTGCCTTTGCCGCCCCCAAGGCCAGAACCCGCGCATAACCCTGTAGATAGAGGCTGTCTTGGATCATATAGTGGGCAAAGGCTTCCCGCGATAAGGTGCCGGCCGCAAGTTCAGTATTGAAAGGATGGGCATGCACTGCTGCGCGCAAATTCGCCGCTGCAGCCCAGACATCATCGGTAAAAGCCATGTGCTAAAACTCCCGTCGCAGGCTGAAAGTGATTTTTCGCCCGCGATTAATGGTAAAGGTGTCAAACGGGCCGCCGGGGCCAAGACCAGCTAACAGACCGGTCATGCCTTGCCCAAAGGCGGAAATGGCCCAGCGTTCATCGGTAAGGTTTTGTGCTTGCAAGCTTGCGGTCCAGTCGCCTGTTGAAGCGCTTAAGGTGAGATCAGACCACCAGCGCGCTGGCGAATAGAGCACATTGTCGATCTCATAAAAGGTCTTGCCCGCATAATTGGCGTCGATGCGGCTAGTTAGAAGTAGCTTATCAAGGTCTATTTTGTAGATTGCAGACACTTTGCCCGTATCTCTGGGGGCATTGGGGATGACCTTGCCACTATAGTTGCGCGTGGCGGGCGAACCCAAAAGCGGATCTGTGGCGATAAAGCGCTCAATCTTGGTATCGGCCAAGGCATAACTTGCAACTAGATCGAGACTATCTAGGGGCTTCAGCACAAGGCTGGCCTCAAGGCCACTTACCGTCACTTCATCGACGTTCAAGGTCACGGACTGATTGTCGATGAACGTATAATTTTGATAGTCTTCGACCTTGTTGGAAAAGACATTGAACTCCACCTGCCCTGAAGCAATAGGCAGGCGCTGCTTCCAGCCCACTTCCAAAGAAGTGGTGATCTCTGGCCGATAGGTCGCCTTCCAAATAGAGGTGGCGGCTGGGGTAGGGTTGAAGCCACCGGGTCGATAGGCCTCGCCATAAGTGAGGAAGAGATTCGTATCGCCACTGCTCCACTGAGCTGTCATACGCGGCTGAAAACGTTCGAATGTTCCTTCGCGTCGGGAGATCACAGGCCCACCAACTTGGCTCAATATCGTTTGTGACCGCTCATCCCGGTCTAACCTGCCTTGCGCTTCCAACTTAAATTCGCGCGTCACTTGATAGCCAAGCCCACTAAAGACCGATGTCTGGTGAGAGCGTGTCAGATAACGGGGGGCTGGCCCACCAAACAGGAGAGGACCAAAATCATCGGTCCGGTCCTTGTCGGTATCCTGCACAAACAAACCCCACTGGTGGGTGAAATCTTGATTGTCATCAGAAACCCAGCGCACTTCTGCGGTGGTGGCACGCACATCAATCGGCTGGCGAATGGGCTGGATGCCATTTGGGAAGGCCGGAAAGCCAAAGAAGGTCAATGGCCCGGGGCGATAATCCAATTCCTCATCCCAGCGCTTGGCGTAAGAATCCCGGGCGATATAGGCTGATACGGTACCGTCCGCGAATGGGCGCGAAACTTTCGCCACCCCTTGCCCCCAACGCCGCTTAGATTGACCCGGATAATCGCCGATTGGCTTGATCAGGACTTTACCCGACAACCGCCCAGCATTCTTGCCCGTGACATTGTTCGAGCTCGCCCAAGCGGCCCCGCCCTCATCTTCCAAATACTGAAACTTGATGTCGAAGTCCCACCCCAAGGCAGGCCCGGTTAGGCGCAGACGCCCACTGCGTGTTTCCACCGCATCAACCAAACGATTGAGTGTGGTGTTCTTGATCCAGCCATCGGCGGATGACCATAGGCCGGCGGCTCGCAAGTTCCATTGCGAATTGAGTGCGACTGTGTGGGCGGCTTCAATCTCGCCCAAGCCGCCATTGCCAAGTGCGGCCTGAAGATAAGAGACGCCTTGCCCAGTGCGAATACCAATCACCCCACCCGAGGCATTTTTGCCAAAGAGAGCCCCTTGAGGCCCTTTGAGAACTTCGATCGCGCTCACATCATAGAAACGCGGCGTGAACAACTCGGTATCGGCCAAAGGCACCCCATCGAGCACCATGGCGACGGAGGCTTGTTGCAGGCGATCCGTCGTTGCGCCCCGGATTGAGAGGATATTGGTTCCAGGGTCTTGGTCATTGACCATCCAAACGCCGGGGACAGCGGTGGCCACATCATCAATGGTTGCGATACCTTCGCCACGCAGGAGGACTGCGGCGGCGGCTGTATCGAACTTGGACTCCCGTCTGCCGCGCACGGTGATGACTTCGGTGCCCTGCGGTGAAGCCGCAACTTGGCCTTGACGATCTGTTTCGACTGGTTGCGCGGCTTGCGCCACAGCGAGAATGATAAGTGATAGTGTCATAATGGCCCCTCCCTTCGCCGGCATGATCCGGAGCAGGTTCTACGGGTCGCCACGCGACAGTCCTTTTGGACTATTTATGGCCTCTCAGCCCCTCATCGTGGGGCTCCCCGGTGTGTGGGCGGCGTAGGCCTGCCCTAGAAATGCGTCAAGCTCAGGACGCAGAAACGTTCTAGATTAGGCCAGCCAAAGGGCTTGATGGGTCGGCATAACGCTTGCGCCCCATTCGCCCTGCCAGATAAGCGTCGCGACCAGCCAAAACAGCATGCTTCATAGCGCGCGCCATGCGGATCGGGTCTTTGGCTTCGGCAATGGCAGTATTCATCAATACCCCGTCACAGCCAAGCTCCATCGCAATTGCCGCTTCAGAGGCCGTGCCCACACCCGCATCAACCAAGACAGGCACGCGGGCCGCTTCCACGATCAAGCGAATGTTCACAGGGTTTTGAATACCAAGGCCCGACCCGATCGGTGCGCCCAACGGCATAATGGCGCACGCCCCTGCATCTTCTAGCCGTCGGGCAAAGACGGGGTCATCGGTGCAATAAACCATGACGTCAAAACCCTCTTTTACCAAGACTTTGGTAGCTTCCAGCGTTTCGATCATATCTGGATAGAGCGTCTTCTGATCAGAAAGGACTTCCAGCTTAACCAAAGACCAGCCACCCGCTTCACGGGCAAGGCGCAACGTGCGTAGGGCATCTTCGGCGGTGAAGCAGCCTGCGGTATTGGGCAAAAAAGTATAGCGCTTGGGATCTACAAAATCCGTCAACCGGGGTTGATTGGGATCAGACAGGTTGACGCGACGCACCGCCACCGTCACGATTTCAACACCTGCGGCCTCTGCGGCTGCCGCATTCTGGGCATAGTCGCGATATTTGCCCGTCCCGATAATGAGGCGCGATTTGAACGTGCGCCCGGCCACCGTCCAGCTATCCTCGTGATTGAGGCCTATTGTTTGTTCGGTCAAACCCTCATCCCCCGCCTACAAATTGCACAAATTCCAACTGGTCGCCCTCTGCCAAAATGGTCTGATCCCATTGGGACTTCATCACGATCATCCGGTTGCGCTCAATAGCCACCCCACGTGGATCAGCCACCAGCGACGAGACCAAGGTGGTCACATTAGTTCCCGCTTCAATCTGATGTTCTTCGCCATTGAGAAAAATAATCATAGCGCCCTCATTGGCGGGTGATATGGGCGGGCTTGACCAGTTTGATCAAGGCGGTTGTGCAGGAAAGCAGTCATCAGGTGCAACCAATTCAGCACCTCCACCTTTCCCTTTAGGCAAAGCAGGGTTACACCTTGTTCATGGAAAAAGCGATTTTTGTGCTCAATGGGCCAAACCTCAACTTGTTGGGCACGCGCGAACCTGAGATTTACGGGACCGATACGCTGGCGGATGTGGAAGCCGCGTGCACAGCGCTGGCCGCAAGCTTGGGGATGAAGCTGGTCTTCCGCCAGTCTAATAGCGAAGGCCAGTTGGTCGATTGGCTGCAAGAGGCGCGCGACCATGGTGCGGGCGTTTTGCTCAATGCAGGTGCGCTCACTCACACGTCACTTGCGATCTATGATGCGATCAAGGCAATGACCATTCCCGTCATAGAAGTCCACTTGTCGAACCCGTTACGTCGCGAATCGTTCCGCCATCATTCCTATGTCGGTATGGCGGCGACCGGCACCATCGCGGGCTTCGGTCTGCACTCTTATGTGTTGGGCCTTGAGGCCCTTGCCAAGAAACTATCGGTCAAAAGCTGACCCTTTTGCCCCAACAACCCAAGGCCCAAAGACAGGCCTATAGGAGAGACGAATGAGCCAATCAGGATTCGACACAAAATTGGTCAAGGATCTTGCGCGTATCTTACGCGACACAGACCTGAGCGAGATTGAAGTGGAAAACGAAGGGGTTCGCGTGCGTGTTGCGCGTCAAGCCAATGTCGCGCCCCAAATGGTTCATGCCCAAGTCCCCGTCGCTGCTGCCCCGGTTGCCGCAGCCCCTGTTGCTTCCGCCCCGGCACCTGCCCCCGCAGCTGCAGCGGCCCCAGCAGCCGACCCAGCCAAACATCCTGGCGCAGTTGCGTCACCCATGGTTGGCACCGTCTATACCCAGCCTGAACCAGGTGCCGCGGCCTTTATCAAAGTGGGCGACACGGTGAAGGAAGGCCAACAACTCTTCATCATCGAAGCGATGAAGACCATGAACCCTGTGCCATCGCCCCGTTCAGGCACCGTCACGGCCATTCTCGTCCATGACGCCCAGCCCGTTGAATATGGCGAAGCGCTCTGCGTGATCGAATAGTCAGGAGACACACAGGTGTTTGATAAAGTTCTGATCGCCAACCGCGGCGAGATTGCCCTGCGGATCCACCGCGCCTGCAAAGAGATGGGAATCACCACCGTGGCGGTCCATTCAACGGCAGATGCGGACGCAATGCATGTGCGCTTGGCCGACGAAAGTGTGTGCTTAGGCCCGCCCGCTGCGGCAAAGTCCTATTTGAATATTCCGGCCCTGATCGCAGCCTGCGAGATCACCGGCGCGCAAGCCATCCATCCAGGTTATGGCTTTCTGTCAGAAAATGCCCGCTTTGCCGAAATTATTGACGCGCATGGCTTGGTCTTTATCGGACCACGTGCCGAGCACATCCGCATGATGGGCGACAAGATTGCTGCCAAGGCCGCAGTGAAAGCAGCCGGCATCCCCGTTGTGCCGGGCTCTGATGGTGGCATTTCAGATGATGAGACCGCTTTGGCGGTTGCCGAAGAAATTGGCTATCCGGTGCTGGTCAAAGCCTCTGCAGGCGGCGGTGGTCGCGGCATGAAGGTTGCCCATTCAAAAGATGAATTGTCGGTTGCCTTGTCTATGGCCCGTACCGAAGCCAAAAATGCCTTTGGTGATGACACGGTCTATCTCGAAAAATATCTGGGCAAGCCGCGCCACATCGAAATCCAAGTGATCGCCGATGAGTTTGGCAATGTGGTGCATTTGGGCGAACGCGATTGTTCGCTGCAACGCCGCCACCAAAAGGTCTGGGAGGAAGCCCCCTCACCGGCACTCAATGCTGAAGAACGCGCTGAGATCGGCGATATTGTGGTCAAGGCGATTAAGTCACTAGGCTATTTGGGCGTCGGCACCATCGAATTCCTCTATGAAGAGGGCCGCTTCTATTTCATCGAAATGAACACCCGCCTGCAGGTGGAGCATCCGGTTACTGAGATGATCACGGGTGTCGACTTGGTGCGCGAGCAAATTCGCATTGCAGCCGGCATGCCTTTGTCCTTCACCCAGGAAGATGTGGTGTTTGAAGGCGTTGCAATCGAATGTCGGGTCAATGCCGAAGACCCTGTGACCTTTGCGCCGTCTCCTGGCACGATCACAGACTTCCACGCGCCGGGCGGTTTGGGGGTGCGTTTGGATTCAGCCATTTATACAGGCTATAAAATCCCGCCCTACTATGACAGCTTGATCGGCAAGCTGATCGTGCATGGTCGCAATCGCAATGAATGCTTGATGCGCTTGCGGCGCTCTTTGGCCGAGATGGTTGTGGGTGGGGTTAAGACCACCATCCCGCTCTTCCTAAGACTGGTACAAGAGCGCGATATTCTCGATGGCGACTATAACATCCATTGGCTGGAAAAGTGGTTGGCCGAACAAGCTGAACAAGCTGAGGAACCGCGTGCATGAGCAAGGGCTTTGGCCCAGATGAGCTTTTGGCATGTTATGCGCGCGGGACGTTCCCGATGGCAGACGGGCGGGATGATCCCCGCCTGTTCTTGGTCGATCCAGACCAACGCGGCATCTTACCGCTTGATCAAGTCCATATCCCCCGCCGCCTCAAACGGACCGTTCGCACCACCCCTTTTGTGGTGACGATCAACCAAGCGTTTCGCGAGGTGGTGGAAATGTGCGCCGCACCGATTGGCGAACGCACAGAAACTTGGATCAATCAGCCGATCTTAGAGCTTTATGACGGGCTGCACCGCCGCGGTCATGGGTTTAGCGTGGAGACTTGGCATGAGGGCCAGCTTATAGGCGGCCTCTATGGGGTTCGCCTCGGGGCGGCGTTTTTTGGTGAGAGCATGTTTTCGCGCGCCCGCGATGCCAGCAAGATCGCCCTCGTCCATCTCGTAGCGCATTTGATTGCAGGCGGCTTTCGCCTGCTCGACACCCAATTCATCACCGACCATTTGACGCAATTCGGCACCATAGAAGTCCAACGCAAGACCTATCACTTGCTCTTGGCAGAGGCGATCAAGTGCCCTTCAGTTTTCCCTGTGCCGGGGCTGTTGGTGCCGCAGGTGCAGGACCCGTCCGAGGCTCTGACTCACCAGGATCTGCCCCCGACGCAGCTGGAGCCTGTGGTGCAGCCTCTGGAGCCGCCGCGCCCGCTTGGCCTTCAGAGCGTGGGCGCGCTTTGCTTGTCGACGATTGAACAGCACTTGGCGGCGCAACGGCCCCCTCGCAACTAACCAGCCACATATCATAGGTGGGATGATCAATCGGGGTCACAGCGGGGCTCGACGCGATAATCCAGCCTTTTCGAATAACGCGTTCCTTATTGGCTTCCCGCATACCGCGACGATCGCGCTGGGGCAAAACTGCCAATTGATTGAGATTTCGCCTGCCCATATCGGTCACTTCGACATAGGCCCAAGATTCAAACGCATCCTCTGGATGGGAGGCATAACAAGCCGAAAGCCGCAGGCGCAAAGATCCATAAGTCACTTGGCTGCCAACCGGCACCCGGACCCGCACATTAGAGCCCTTTTCACGGTCCAACGCGCCGAGCAAAACACCGGTGCCGCGGATCTCCCGCACAGGCTTCGGCCCTGTTTCCAACGCTTCTGGGGGAAATAATAATTCTAGGGGAACAAGGGGAATGTTCGGGCCAACCAAACGCGGCATAACCAAGCCGCTGGCAGCTAAAGCCTGTTGTTCGGCTTCGGCCTGGCTGAGCGCTTCGCGGCGGATTCGCGCACGCAGCTCCTCTTCGGGCGTCATCCAGGTGCCCGTGCCATTTTGACGAAACGCGGGCGCGACATCGCCTTCTTCTGGCTCTGCAATCGGGCCTAGTTCAGGATCAATTCCACCACTGGTCGCAGGCGGAGGTGCTGGATTGGCCGCTTTTGCAGCTTTTGATGGATCGTTTGACCCACCTGCGCCCAAAGCAGGCCGCAAGGCGGTGCCATTGGCTTCGGGATTGGCCGATTGCGCAATCACACTGCCACTGCCCAGTGCAATGCACACCGAACCCAGCGCAAGCCAGCCTAGTTTCCTGAGGTCAAACATGGCCGTGCCATTTGCCCGTTTCATCACTCTGGCGACCAAGACTCATAGTCGCTGGATGATTTGGCGCGCTCACCCGAGGCCGCCAAGCTGCCCTTCGGACGATAGGCAAATACCGTTCCGGTCAGATTCGGCAGATGCGGCTTTTCCCAAAACTTCAATTGGAAGGGCTCAATCGTTGGGGGCTGTTCGAACGTATGGTGCAGCCAACCGTGCCAGTCTGCAGGAACGCGCGATGGCTCTGCATAGCCCTTATAGAGCACATAGCGCCGTTTGCGCCCTTCTAAAGAAGCTTTGCGCTCTTCAAAATAGCGATTGCCTTGGTCGTCCTCGCCCACCAAAGTTGCACGCTTTGCGATATCAAACAGTGCGCCAATCGTTGCACCATTCCACCACGTAAAGATTTTTGTGAGCACGGGTTTTTCCTTTTCGATCTCTATTATGCCCCGCCGCGTTGCGGGCATCAAGTCGAAGCGGCATGACACAACAGGCCATCGCCAGCATTGCTGGCCACAGCCCCCTCTTTTCGGCACAATTCCATCTGTCAGATGCAGATTTTCCCCAATGAGGACTAGGCGGCTCACGACTTCAGGCAGATGATCAGCACAGTGATTCGCGATGGGGCCACCGTGAGCTTTGATTCCGCCTTCTTTGGTCATGAACAATTTATCGCCCAGCCCGATATGCTGCGCGAAGTCGGCCCCGATTCTGGCCCCTTCTATGCCCCAGCAAGCTGGACCTTGGACAATGTTCTGGCATTTGGCGAGGCAGCCAACTTACCCGATGAGACATCGATTTCCGATGCGATCCTCGACATTGCTGGGCGGATCGGGGCCTTAGCCTGGGCGCGCGGTCTTTTGGCGGACGCCGCAGCGCGTGACCATTTCGAAGCCGTATTGGCCAATAGTTTGTTGAACCGGCAAGTGGTGCTTGAACCGGGCCATCTGCGGGCGCTGGGCCTTCAAGGTGCTGCGACGCGCGGGTTCGTCCTGAACGTTCGCAACGGATCACCTGAAATCGAAGTCGGCTTGCCGGCGGTTTGGCTCGAACCCCAAGCAAGCACGCGCTTGGTGCCCTGGACGCAAGCAGAAGCGATTGTCCATCAGCGCCGGCAAAGTCAGTTTGACTCTTCTGCCCTTTCAATGGGCCGCATCCAATTGCGCGATGCCTTGGCGCGGGTCAGCGAAGCCGTGGGGCGGGCTGAAGGGGCTGGGCATGACGACCCGCGTGACAATCCGGTTTTAGCCCAAGCTGTTGCCGCGGCCTTTCGCCTTGGCGCGCCTGCAGGGGCGGTATTGGAAGCAATTGAGGACGCCAAGCAGGGCATTTTTGATGCGACCGCCCATGGCGGGGCGCTCGACACACCGGTTCTAGAGCCAACCACAATCATCCTGCCGCCGGATTCAACACTTGATGGCGACTTGCTCGTAAAGGCTGCCCGAACCGGATGTGGCTTTGCCTTTGATGAGGCAGCCTTTACGGCCTCTGGCCCGGCGGTGGTGGTGGCCCTTTCGGCCTTTTATGAAGACACAGATTTCAGCCAGCTCAAGCGCGTAGCAGCCGCTTGGCGGATAGGGCTGGATTGCTTAGGCACGGCGACGGCCTTTCCAACCAAGACCGCCGCGCAGACTTGGGCAAAAGAGCGCGGCGCTGTGATGCGCTATTGCGATGGGGCGGGCCTCTTGATGGCGCGCGGAAAATCTTATGCCCGCCTTGAGGATCAGCTTGTGGTTCGTGATGCGTTGCGGGCCTTGGCCGCAGGCGCTGCCGCGGCGGCCAACCAACTTGTCGAATTTGAACGCACAAACGCCTCCACCACCGCGTGCTTTGAAACGGCCTTGAAGCCGCAAGATTATGGACTGGTTCTGATTGCTCTAGGGGCAGATGCGCCGGGCCTCGCCCCCATTCAAGGCCCCACAATTGAAACCGCTTTATCGGGGGAAGAGACTGGCTTTTCCGTGCGACCTTGCGTGCTGCGCGGCCTAAAAAGCTTAGGCCTTGATGACCGAGACGCGGCGCGCCAATTGCTGGGCACAAGGACGCTTGTGGGGGCTCCGGGCCTTTCTTATGAGGCCCTAGCCAACCGGGGCGTTGATGAAGATGGTCTGGCCGCGATTGCCGAAGCCTTGATCAGCGCGCGCACCCTGCGCCAAGTCATAACGCCCTGGCTGCTTGGTCCTGAAGAAACGGCCCTGTGGTGTGGGTGCAGTTTAGACAACGTGTTACAACCAGGCTTTGATGTGCTGACTGCTTTGGG